>JAOZQX010000011.1:219-5006 GCA_029931995.1 Bacteroidales bacterium | reverse complement strand
CAGATCAAAAGGAAAGGTTGGAATAAATGCCAAAAAGGTATCCAAATACTCTCTAGTGAACTGCCCAAAGTAAAATACTTGATAAGCAACAATCACCAACCAAAATAATAGATGCCAGCGTAATCTCCTCCAATTAAACGGTAAAGTCCAGTTTTTCAATTCTATAGTGTATTATAAATTCTATTATGCAAAATAACTAAATTTTAAAGAGACCTTTGCAATTTTTTTCACATTCTATACTTGAAGGCATATTTAAGAGACAAACTGTAAAATTTTAACTTTAAATCTATTAAAAACCACACCTATTATTTGTAACTATTCTTAATAAAACTTACATTTGCTATTCACTGATTTTTTATGGTTGTATTAAATTTAAATAAGCATAAACTTTATACTCATCAAGAGCTAATGGCATTGGGTTTGGAAGAGAGCAGGTTGCCTTACATCAATTACAAAGTGTACAAAAGGCACACTGTTTATTATTTATTCAAATTTACAAATACCGATCATATGATCTTTGATTCAATAAATTATTAAATATAAATTATTCAGCATTGTCTTCAAAAAAATTTCAAGCGGGTAAAGTAACTTCAATCTCCTTTGCTCATTTAATACACGATATATATTCTTCGTTTTTAGCTCCTATTTTACCACTCTTAATTGAAAAATTTGGATTAAGCTATACATTAGCCAGTGTTTTATCAATTTCTCAGAGACTACCAAGCATTATCTACCCATTGGTGGGTATTATTGCTGACAAGTACCCCATTCGACTTTTCGTCATTCTAACCCCTTTAATTACAGCAATTTCAATGAGTTTATTAGGAGTTGCACCTAGTTATGCTGTACTTTGTATTTTGCTCTTTGTAGCTGGTTTAAGTTCCATTTTCTTTCATGCTCCAACTCCTGTTTTGGTAAAAGAAGTTTCCGGGAATAGGGTTGGAAAAGGAATGAGTTTTTATATGATTGGTGGTGAATTTGCCCGAACATTGGGTCCATTAATTATTCTTGGGGCCATCTCATTATGGGGTCTCGAAGGGACTTATAAATTAATTCCATTTGCCTTATTGGCCAGTGTAATAATTTATATCAAATTAAAAAATATTGATACCCACAAAAAAGCTGTTGGCAATGCTGATGCCAGAGTTTGGAAAACTTTTCACAAAATACTTCCTTTAATCTTAATAATGTCTGGTGTGATATTTTTCCGGCAATTTATGAAATCCGGACTTACCACCTTTTTGCCTACCTATTTTGGTGATTTCAAAAATCAGGAATACTGGATAGGCGTTATGGCACTTGTAGTTTATGAAGGTGCTGGTATCTTAGGAACTTTTTTTGGAGGTACCCTCTCCGATAAACTTGGTCGCAAGAAAGTACTCATTGCATCAGGGATTTTAAGTCCATTGTTATTGTTGTTATTTCTGCATGTTTCAGGCATTTATGTTTTTATAATCCTTCTTCTGCTTGGTTTTTTTCAATTCTCATCCAGTCCTGTATTATTGGCCTATATCCAAGAAATCGACTCAGATCATCCCTCTTTTGTAAATAGTATTTATATGTTTCTCAGCTTTGGTTTTGGCTCTCTTACTTTACTGTTTTTTGGTGTAATGAGCGACTGGGTTGATATCAATTTCAGTTTAAATGTTTCAGCTTATGTAGCATTGGGGGCTATACCTTTTATATTTTTGCTACCCTGCGAAAAACGATAATTACTTATCTTTAAGGATAATACCTTTTATTATGGAAAGAGAAATTATAAGCACAAACCGAAAAGCTTTACGACTTAACTTAAACCAAAACAGTTATGGTACCATTGCTGAAATTGGCGGAGGACAAGAAGTAGCCCGTCATTTTTTTCAGGCCGGTGCAGCTTCGGGTACGGTTGCTAAAACTATTTCGGCTTATGATAAATCTTTTAGTGATGCCATTTATGAGTGTAAGTCGACCGACCGATTTGTTTCGGAGCCACGCCTAATGAGCATGCTAGATGCTGAGTATAAAGAGTTAACCGACACTTTAAGTGATAAAAGAGATTCTGACACCAAATATTTTGCATTTGCAAATACAGTAAGTATTCTCAATTTTCAAAAAGATAATTATTGCCATGGTTGGTTAGGAATGCGTTTTCAGTTAAACCCAAATGGCGAACCAAATGAAGTTGTTTTGCATGTTAAACTTTTGGAAAAGGATACGCTTCAGCAACAACAAGCCCTAGGAATACTAGGAATAAATCTCATATTTGCTTCTTATTATTTTCATGAAACACCCAATATTTTTCTTAAATCTTTATTGGATAATTTAACCCTCGATCGAATTGAAGTCAGCATGGTTCGCATGAAAGGGCCCGAACTTGATTATGTTGATAACCGTTTGTTAAGTGTTCAGCTGGTTAAAAATGAGATGACCTCGGCTACCATTTTTAATCGTAAAGGAGAAGTGATTGAACCCTCGGATATGCTTTACAAAAAGAATGTTTTGGCATTTAGAGGTAGCTTCCGACCAATTACATATGTGGGTTTCGATATGCTCAAAGCCAGTTATTCCTTATTTAAAAAGGATGAAGATTATGATAAAAAAAATACTATCGGCTTGTGTGAGATGACCCTAAATAATCTACTTGAAAAAGGGAACTTGGATGAACAGGATTTTTTAGATCGAGTAGACATTTTAAATGGCATGGGGCAAAATGTGATGATCTCAAATTTTAGGGAATATTACAAACTAGTCACTTACTTTTCAGAATTTAAGATTAAAAATCTGCGGGTTGTAATTGGTATTCCAACCTTTATCAATGTGCTCGATCCTAAATACTATAAAGATTTGAGTGGTGGTATATTAGAGGCTTTTGGGAAATTATTTGCAAAAAAAATGAAGCTTTATGTTTATCCCGCTTTAGATGAGAAAACGGGTGATTTAATCACTTCCAAAAATCTGAATTTAGCTGAGGATTTAAAACATTTATACCAATATCTGATTGCTAATCGAAAAATACTTGATCTTTCAAATATTAAGAAGGAGCGGCTAAGTATTAAATCGGCAGATGTGTTGAAGATGATTAAAAACAATAATTTCGGATGGGAATTAAAAGTTCCGGTATATATTGAAGAGTTTATAAAAACAAAACGGCCTTTTGGCTATAAAGGAACTAATAAATTGGTTGAGCGCAAAAAATCTGATGATTGTCAGGAGGATGAATAAAACTAAAAACTCTTAAAAATCCTAGCCTGCGAATATCCCGGTGCTTGTACATTTAAATCCATAAAATATCCAAATGCTGTTTGATCACATTCATATTCGGCATTTTTCATCCGGGCTTCTGTTTTGTCAAATAACTCTTTCGTAAATTCGGGTGTAGCTTTGCTTTCAGATAAATGGGCAAAAGAATGAAGGAGTACATTTTTGCTTTCATTTTTCTTAGCAGCCCACTTTAGGTTTTTTACCAATTTTTTCTCCACACCACCAATATTTTCTTCATCCTTCTCTTCGGCTTGAATAAAAGCCACCAAAGTATTTTTAAATATTTTTGTTTCTGTTAAGTCGTCAGCAGTATCCAGTGTTTTCACACGGGGAGTATATCCAAATTCAGAACAGTAAATCATTAAAAGTTTCATTTATATCTATTTTTCAAATTATTACAAATCTAATTCTTAAAATTTCAAATCACAAGCAACAAATATTAAATAAATACCAATGATCAAATCACAATATTAAAACCATAATTTTAATTTGAAAATTGGGGTTTATAATTTATTTGATTTTTGTATTTTGGTGTTTCATTTAAAAAAATCAGTATGCCACTTACAACTCCACTTGCAGAACAACTCCGACCCACAACAATTAATGAATATATTGGTCAGAAACACTTATTAGGCGAAGGAGCTGTACTCCGTAAATCCATTGAAGGAAATGCCATCCCATCCATGATATTGTGGGGACCTCCAGGAGTTGGCAAAACGACCTTAGCTTACATTATTTCCCAAACTTTGAGTCGTCCGTTTTATACGTTGAGTGCTATAAGTTCGGGAGTTAAAGATGTTCGTAAAGTTATTGAGTTGGCCAAACAGGGATCGCAAGCTATTTTATTTATTGATGAAATACATCGCTTTAGCAAATCACAACAAGACTCTTTATTAGGAGCCGTTGAGAAAGGAATTGTAACATTAATTGGAGCAACCACCGAAAACCCTTCTTTCGAAGTCATCTCTCCCCTACTTTCCCGTTGTCAGGTTTATATTTTAAAAAATTTAGAAGAAAAGGACTTAAATAAAATAGTGTGTACTTCCTCTACAGAAAAGGATTTAGAAACTTTAGTTAATCGTGCTCTCGTATTTTATAAAGATAAAGAAGGTATTGAAATTAAGATTAAAGAAAATGAAGCCCTGTTCCGTGTTTCCGGAGGAGATGCCCGGAAACTATTTAATGCCATCGATTTATTGGTAAACTCAGCAAATTCAAAAAAAGTTGAAATCGATAATAAAAACACCCTGGATATTATCCAACAAAACCTTGCCATTTATGACAAACAAGGCGAGATGCATTACGATGTAATTTCGGCTTTTATTAAATCACTGAGAGGAAGCGACCCCAACGCAGCTGTTTACTGGCTGGCTCGCATGGTTGCTGCCGGAGAAGATCCAAAATTCATTGCCCGAAGAATGTTGATCCTTGCCTCAGAAGATATTGGCAATGCTAATCCAAATGCACTCTTGCTGGCAAATAATTGTTTTGATGCGGTAAATAAAATTGGTTGGCCCGAAAGCAGAATCATTTTATCTCAAACGGCT
>JAOZQX010000011.1:0-209 GCA_029931995.1 Bacteroidales bacterium | reverse complement strand
GCCAACAAAATCTTGCAATTTATGATAAGCAAGGCGAGATGCATTATGATGTAATTTCGGCTTTTATTAAATCTTTGAGAGGAAGCGACCCCAATGCAGCAGTTTACTGGTTGGCCCGGATGGTTGCTGCCGGAGAAGATCCCAAATTCATCGCCCGACGAATGCTGATTTTGGCTTCTGAAGATATTGGGAATGCCAATCCAAATGCA
>JAOZQX010000232.1:1964-3377 GCA_029931995.1 Bacteroidales bacterium | reverse complement strand
TCCAAAATTGGAAAAAATTGCTTGATCGGTGGCCAGGTTGGAATAATCGGACATCTAGTGATCGGCGATGGAGTGATGATTGCAGCACAATCAGGTGTCGGATCCAACATTAAAGAGGGCAGTATTATACAAGGATCACCATCGTTTGAGATAGGAAAATATCGTAAATCCTACGTTCATTTCCGTAACCTGAGCAATATCGTGAATCGACTGAATGACTTGGAGAAAGGCTTCAAAGATTTATAATAATTGGGAAGCCCTTTAATCTATCGCAAAAATTGTTATTTTTGCGATGATTAGAAACCAAAATATTCGACATTTCTATGCCGGAAAAACAACGAACTTTAAAAAAAGCTGCTACTGTTTCGGGTACCGGATTACATACGGGCTTAACAGCAAACCTGACATTTCAGCCAGCTCCCGAAAATTTCGGGATTAAATTCCAAAGGACAGATTTAAATGGTTCGCCCATTATTCATGCAAATGTTGACAATGTTGTTGATACTGCCCGCGGAACAACACTGGAAGAAAATGGTGTACGCATTTATACTACCGAGCATGTACTTGCTGCATTAACCGGACTGGGAATTGATAATATTTTAATTGAAATGGATAAGGACGAATCGCCTATTATGGATGGAAGTTCAAACTTTTTTGTTAAAGCATTGCTTAAAGCCGGCATCGAAGAACAAAATGCAGACCGTGAATATATTATTATAGATTCGGAAGTAATTTATAAAGATTTAAAAAACAAAATTGCACTTAGAGCAATTCCTGACGATCATTACAATATTGACGTAACTATAAACTACGAAACTCAGGTTTTAGGCGAACAAAAAGCTCAACTTAATCATATAAACGAATTTAAAGATGAGTTTTCAAAATGCCGGACATTTGTTTTTCTTCACGAACTTGAATTTTTATTAAATAATAATTTGATTAAAGGTGGCGATCTATCAACAGCTATTGTATTTGTGAACAGGCTGGTTTCGCAAGAAGAACTGGATCGTTTGTCCGAATTATTCAACAAACCTAAAGTACAGGTAGAAAAAGAAGGCATCCTAAACAATTTGGAACTTCATTTTGAAAATGAACCTGCTCGTCATAAGTTATTAGATGTTATTGGCGATTTAACGCTACTCGGAAAACCCATAAAAGGCAAGATAATAGCATCACGTCCGGGACATTACTCGAATGTAGAATTTGCAAAATTGATAAAAAAACAAATTAAATTTTAAGATTATGAATACCAAACCTCCTTTTGATCTTAACATGAAACCGGTTCTTGATGTAATCCAAATTCAAGAACTATTACCTCATCGTCCTCCATTTTTATTTATTGATAAAATTCTAGAAATTAGTGAAGACAAGGTTGTAGGTATGAAAAATGTTACCATGAACGAAACATTTTTA
>JAOZQX010000232.1:0-1954 GCA_029931995.1 Bacteroidales bacterium | reverse complement strand
TGAAGCCATGGCTCAAACAGGTGGCATACTGGCTATGAGTTCTGTTCCTAACCCAAAGGATTACATTACTTTATTTGCTAAAATCGACGATGTAAAATTTCGCAATAAGGTTGTTCCCGGCGATACTCTTGTTTTTGCATTGGAACTACTTTCACCAATTCGCAGAGGAATTTGTCATATGCAAGGAACTGCTTATGTTGGAGATAATATTGTTTTAGAAGCCAAAATGATGGCCATTATTACACCTAAAGAAAGTTAAAAATCTAAACGAAAAGAAATGAATCAACCACTAGCATATGTTCATCCACAGGCAAAAATTGCAAGTAATGTTGTAATTGAGCCTTTCGTAAACATAGAAAAAAATGTAGAAATTGATGAGGGCACTTGGATAGGTTCTAATGTTACCATTATGGAAGGCGCTAGAATTGGGAAGAATTGTCGTATTTTCCCGGGAGCTGTAATTTCAGCTATTCCTCAGGATTTGAAATATAGAGGCGAAGAAACCTTCGTAAAGATTGGTGACAACACCATTATTCGTGAGTTTGTAACCATTAATAGAGGAACCAAAGCCAACAACGAAACTGTAGTTGGAAACAATTGTTTGCTTATGGCATATGTGCATGTTGCGCACGATTGTATTATTGGAAACAATGTTATTTTAGCGAATGCAGCCACACTTGCAGGCCACATCACTATTGATGATTGGGCTTTAATAGGTGGAATGGCAGCTGTTCACCAATTTGTCCAAATTGGCACCCATGCCATGATCGGTGGTGGCGGATTGGCACGTAAAGATGTGCCTCCTTTTACAAAAGCTGCTCGCGAACCACTATCATACGTTGGCGTAAATTCAATTGGTCTCCGTCGTCGTGGTTTTACCAATGAGCAAATCAATGCAATTCAAGATATTTACAGAACCATTTATATAAGAGGTAATAATGTGTCTCAGGCTGTTGCAATTATCGAAGCTGATTTTCCAGCAACTCCCGAAAGAGATGATATCCTATATTTTATTGCCCGATCAACACGTGGAATTATGCGTGGTTATTCAAGAAACAACCAACGAAACGATAATTAAAAATTCAAATAGATATATGGCATCAACATCAGATTTTAAGAACGGACTTTGTATTGAATTCAATAGAGATTTATATACTATTGTTGAATTTCAACATGTGAAACCAGGTAAAGGGCCAGCTTTTGTCCGCACAAAACTTAGAAACTTAAAAACAGGAAAAGTTATTCCAAATACATTTACAGCAGGAGTAAAAATAAATATTCAACGTGTAGAAAGAAGAACTTACCAGTATTTATATAACGAAGGAGATACTTACCATTTTATGAATGCCGAAACTTATGAGCAAACTTTTATTGAGAAAAGTCTTATACCGGCGCCAGATCTTTTAAAAGAAGGTCAAACTGTGGAAATACTAACGCATGCCGAAACGGAGACATATTTAAGTTGCGATATGCCGGCTTATGTTGAACTTGAGGTTACATATACCGAACCCGGAGAAAAAGGAAATACAGCTACGAATACATTTAAAGATGCTACCCTTGAAACAGGAGGTGTTGTAAAAGTTCCTTTATTTATTAATACCGGCGAACGCATTAAAGTTGACACTCGAACGCACGAATATTCAGAAAGAGTTAAATAAGAAGAATGAACTTTGACAAATTATACACGCTGAAGGAGATTGCTGAAATAATCGATGCAGAATATATTGGCAATGCAGGATTTGAAATAAAAGGGATTAACGAAATTCATATGGTTGAGGCTGGTGATTTAACCTTTGTTGATCACCCAAAGTATTACCAAAAAGCTTTGAATTCAAAAGCTACAACCATTCTTATCAATAAAAAAGTAGATTGCCCTGAAGGAAAAACGCTTCTTATTTCGGAAGACCCATTTAAGGATTATGTTTTTTTGGCTCAAAAATTCAGGCCATTTATT
>JAOZQX010000231.1:1269-3379 GCA_029931995.1 Bacteroidales bacterium | reverse complement strand
TTATGAAAAATGTATCATTGAGCGGTTCTCTTCGCGAGAACGTAGGGAAAAAAGATGCAAAGAAACACAGAAAACTAGGTAAAGTACCTTGTGTTTTGTATGGTGGAAAAGATCAAACCCACTTTATTGCTGAAGAAAAAGATTTCAAAAACATTATTTTTACTCCGGATGTTCATATTATTAATTTGACTTTGGGTGGAAAAGAAGTAAATGCAATTTTACAGGATATTCAATATCACCCTGTAACTGACCGTATTTTGCATGTGGATTTTCTTGAAATTTTCCCTGGTAAACTTGTGACTATTGCAATTCCTGTTGTAATGGAAGGAACAGCACCTGGTGTAATTAAAGGTGGTCGCTTACTTAAAAAAATCAGAAAAATTAGAGTTAAAGCTTTAGTTGAAAATCTTCCAGATCAAGTTGTTATTGATATCTCGAAATTAGATATTGGTGATAGAGTTAAGGTTTCCGATCTTGCTGAAGACAAACTGACTTTTTTAGATAATCCATCATCAGTTGTTATTGGTGTATTCACTGCACGTGCAATTGTTGAAGAAGAGGAAGAAGAAGAAGAAGGAGAAGAAGGAGAAGAAGGTACTGAAGAAGGTACTGAAGAAGGAGCTGATAAGCCTGCTGAAGAAGCTAAAAAATAGATTATTCTAACATCCTATAAACAGAGGGTATAAAGTTTATTCATAACTTTATACCCTTATTTTTTTGAAGAATGAAGTATTTAATAACCGGACTAGGAAACATTGGTGATGAGTACCGCAATACACGGCACAACATTGGCTTTATTGTTTTAGATGCACTGGCTCAACAGGCTAAAGTTGAGTTTGAGCCCGGTCGTTTGGCTTCGGTTGCAAAAATGAAATTTCGTGGTCGAACCTTGATTTTAATTAAGCCTTCGACCTATATGAATTTGAGTGGAAAATCGGTTAAATATTGGTTGAATCAGGAAAAAATTCCTATTGAAAATTCCTTAACTATTTTAGATGATATTTCATTGCCTACCGGAAAATTTCGCATGAAAATGAAAGGTGGAGATGGTAGCCATAATGGTTTAACAAATATAATTGAGCATCTGAAAACCATTGAATTTCCGCGTCTTAGAATTGGTATTGGCGATGATTTTGCCCGAGGTTATCAATCTGATTATGTTTTAGGAAAATGGACAAAGGAGGAAGAAAAAATTATGATTCCTCGAATTAAAATTGCCACTGATATTGTGAAGAGTTTTGTAACAATCGGGAGTGGATTAACGATGACCAATTTTAATAATAAGTAAGATCTCTTGGTTGAACCCTGAGTTTATCGAAGGGTGATTTCACACATTTAGTTGGGCGTTTCGACTCCGCTCAACGACAAGAAAAAAACAACTCATTGAGCCGCTTTTTTATCATCTTAAATAAAGTCGAAAGCTTAATTCCCTTTTATTTTCTTATCAATAATACTTGAAATCTGATTTATTGGAATACGTTCCTGTTTCATGTTATCGCGATCGCGAATGGTAACTGTGTTGTCTTCCAATGTTTGATGATCAACGGTAATACAATAAGGTGTCCCGATTGCATCTTGACGGCGGTAGCGACGACCAATTGCGTCTTTCTCTTCGTATTGGCACATGTAATCGTATTTAAGAACATCCATGATTTCACGTGCTTTTTCAGGAAGTCCGTCTTTCTTCATCAATGGTAATACAGCTGCTTTAACCGGAGCTAAAACCGGAGGTAATTTCATTACCACACGCTCCGACCCATCTTCTAATTTTTCTTCAGTATAAGCATGGCTTAATACCGCCAAGAAAGTACGATCTAAACCAATGGAGGTTTCTACAACATAAGGAACATAACTTTCGTTCAGCTCAGGATCAAAATATTGAAGTTTTTTACCTGAAAATTCCTGATGAGCATTTAAATCAAAATCGGTACGCGAATGAATACCTTCCAATTCTTTGAAACCCATTGGGAAGTCAAATTCAATATCGGCAGCAGCATTGGCATAATGTGCTAGTTTTTCATGATCGTGAAAACGATATTTTGATTCAGGAATACCCATAGATAAATGCCATTTTTTACGTTCTTCTTTCCAGAATTCGTACCATTTCATT
>JAOZQX010000231.1:0-1259 GCA_029931995.1 Bacteroidales bacterium | reverse complement strand
AATTCGCGCATGCGGAAAATAAATTGACGGGCCACAATCTCATTACGGAAAGCTTTACCAATCTGAGCAATCCCAAATGGGATCTTCATTCGGCCTGTTTTTTGAACATTCAGGTAGTTTACAAAAATACCTTGGGCCGTTTCCGGACGTAAATAAATTTGGTTTGAGTCTTCGCTTAACGATCCCATTTGTGTTGAGAACATTAAATTAAACTGCCGAACATCCGTCCAATTTCTTGATCCTGAAACTGGACAAGCAATTTCTAAATCTTCAATTAGTTTTTTGATGCCCTCTAAATCATCAGCATTCATGGCAGGATAGAGACGAGTTTTAATACTTTCAATCTTTTCAAGATTGGCCAGAACCCGTGGATTGGTTGCAAGGAATTGTTCTTTATCAAAACTATCACCAAAGCGTTTTTCTGCTTTAGCAACTTCTTTATTGATTTTTCCTTCAATTTTTGCCAAAAAATCTTCCACCAAAACATCGGCACGATAACGTTTTTTTGAGTCTTTATTATCGATCATCGGATCGCTGAAAGCATCCACGTGACCCGAAGCTTTCCAGGTAGTTGGATGCATAAAAATTGCAGAATCTAAGCCCACAATATTTTCATGATGGCGAACCATCGCATTCCACCAATATGCTTTAATATTATTTTTAAGCTCAACACCGTTTTGACCGTAATCGTAAACCGCACTGAGTCCGTCATAAATCTCACACGATTGAAAAACAAAGCCATATTCTTTTGAATGGGCAATGATTTTCTTCAATAAATCTTCGTTATTTGCCATGCTGCAAAAGTAGTTAATTTGCTAATTCGTTAATGTGCTAATGTGATAATTAATTAATTTGGAGAATTCGTCATTCTGAACTTGATTCAGAATCTCTTCTTTAATGAATAATGAGATGCTGAAATGAATTCAGCATGACGTTAAATTAAAAATTGGTTGTTAATTTCCAAAAAAGTCAATCACATTTCCTAAAGTACTGGTAGTGCCTTTATAAAGCTCAGAGTAACGACATTGTGTACAACTTACTACTGTAAATTTTCGGTTCTGAACGTTAAAAAATTTTGAAAATCCACCACCTGTTGTACGGATCGAATCGGTTTCAAACTGTTTATTTCCACATTTGGGGCATTCGTATTGTTTTCTCATGAGTCTTTAGTTTTTCTGATTTTTAACAAATATAAAATTTATCAGTTTAAAACTAATGTTAATTTTCTTCATTTTGAAAAACCAATAATTTGATTGGAC
>JAOZQX010000010.1 GCA_029931995.1 Bacteroidales bacterium | reverse complement strand
TTGAAGACAAAAGGAATTGAAGTTACCAACTATGGAACTGATACAAACGATAGCGTTGACTACCCAGACTTTGTACATCCTGTAGCTAATGATGTTAAAGATAACAATGTTGATTTTGGTATTCTTATTTGTGGTAGTGCTAACGGAGTTGCAATGACGGCTAATAAATATCAAGAAGTTAGAGCTGGTTTATGTTGGACCAAAGAGATTGTTGAATTGATTCGCCAACATAATAATGCTAATATACTTTCTTTACCAGGAAGATTTATTAATTTTGATTTAGCACTTGAAATAGCCTTAACTTTTTTATCGACCGATTTTGAAGGTGGGCGTCATGAAAAAAGAGTAAAAAAAATTTCACAAATTATTAAGTAGAAAATTTATTAATGCTTAACCAATTTAATAAAGAAGCCGAAAAAATTGCTTTTGACCTGAAACACAGGGAAAAAATTAATTTTAATATTTCTAAGTATAATACTGCTGTTGAAATAGGCAAAGAACAATATATTGATTTGGAAAAAGCTAAACAACGAGCAGCCTATATTAAATATAAAGTAATTAATGATCTGGATAAATATTTGATTCAGTTTGAAGATAATTTTTCAAAAAGAGGTGGAAAAGTTATTTGGGCTCAGAACAGTAAAGAAGCGGTAAGTGAAATTTTAAAAATTGTAAAAGAAAAATCAGCGGTAAATATCGTTAAATCTAAATCGATGACCACTGAAGAAATTTATTTAAACGAATTTTTAGAAAAGAAAAATGTTGAAGTTTTAGAATCGGATTTAGGTGAATATATTGTGCAATTAGCTGGCGAAAAACCCTACCATATTGTAACTCCTGCCATGCATAAATCTAAAGAAGATATTGCTGATTTATTCAATAAAAAATTTGATACTCCAAAAGAAAGCACTCCTGAAGAATTAACTGCATTTGTAAGACAATTATTAAGAGAAAAATTTCAATCGGCCGATATAGGAATTACCGGAGCAAACTTTTTAATTGCCGATCCGGGAGCAATTGCATTAACCGAAAATGAAGGAAACGGGGTTTTATCAATGTCTTATCCTAAAACTCATATTATTGTTGTTGGTATTGAAAAAATAATTCCTTCAGTAAAAGATTTAGATTTGTTTTTGCCTTTATTAGCTTCTCATGGCACCGGTCAAAATATTACAGTTTACAATTCAATTATTACCGGACCAAAAGACAAAGAAAAAGATGGACCGGAAGAAATGTATGTGGTTTTACTTGATAATCAACGCTCAATTTTATTAGCCCAAGAGCGTCAACGCAGAGCACTATCTTGTATTCGTTGTGGAGCTTGTTTAAATGCTTGTCCGGTTTATAAAAACATTGGAGGTTATACTTATAATACAACATATAGCGGACCAATAGGTTCGGTAATAAATCCGTATATGATAGGGATGCAGGATTATAAACACCAAAGCTTTGCTTCTTCTTTATGCGGAAAATGTACAGAGGTTTGTCCGGTAAAAATTCCCCTCCATGAATTATTATTGGTTAACCGAAACGAATCTGTAAAAAAGGGATATGCTAATAAAAAGGATAAATTAAGCATGTTTGCCTGGAAAAAAATAATGTTAAATCGTAAAAAAATGGATTTATTTGGAGGAAAGAAGAAAAATTTAATTTTGAAATATTTCTTTAAAAAACAGTGGGGTGATAGAAGAGAGCTTCCGGTAGTTCAAGAAAAATCATTTAATAAACAGTGGAAAGAAAAACACAATATTGAATAAAAAAATGCCTCCGAAAAAACGGAGGCATTTTTCTTTATAATTTAAATTTAGTCTAAAAGTTCGGCAATCTTATTTCGTAAAGCTTCACCCTTCAAATTTTTAGCAATTATAACACCTTCAGCATCTAGTAAAATACTATGTGGAATTGAATTTACTCCATATAATTTTGCAGCAGCATTTTTCCAAAATGCTAAATCTGATAAATGATTCCAGCTTAGTTTATCATCTTCAATAGCCTTTAACCAATCTTCTTTTTTTCGGTCTAAAGAAATTCCAACAACATCAAATCCTTTATCTTTATAATCATTGTAAATGGCAACAATATTTGGGTTTTCGCGACGACAAGGACCACACCAAGCTGCCCAAAAATCAAGCAATATATATTTTTCACCAATAAAATTTGATAATGCAATTGGATTACCGTTTACATCATTCATTGTAAAATCAATAAATTTTTTGCCAATATCAACACTTTTTAAAGTGGCAACTCTTTCTCTTAAATCTTTTACATAAACAGAATTATCTATTGATGGATCAAAAGCCGATGCAATTGCATCCAATTGTTCGAGTTCGTAATAATAATTATTACTAAATGCGATATAAGCAGTTACAACACTAGCCGAATTTTCGAAAATATAGTTATAAGTAAAATCTACTTTTCCTCCGTTAATTTCTTCATATTTTTTATCCAAAGAGGCGACCAGATCATTGTTTTTTTCTTCAATTGCTTTCCGATATTCAGCATATAATTCTTGCAATTGATCATCATAAATTTTTACTTTTTCAAGATAGAGATTGTATTCATCTTGAGATGTCGACCCACTTATTTCAACTTTTTTCGACACGCTTGGATCTCCAACAACCTCAATATTTGAGTTTTCAACAAAAACCGGAAACCTTGATCTTTGCCCTTTTAATTGAATAAAAAGAACCTTAGGTAAATCAATACTAGTTCTGTGAAAAACAGCTACATTATCAATAATTTCTGCTGAATCAATGTTGTTCCAATTCCCATCCTGACGCACAGTTAAATAATACATACCCTCCGAAACACCATTTAAATTTACAGTAAGAGTAAATTGTGGTTGGGTTGTACAAGAAATAAATAGTAGCGTAATAATGCCGAGATATAATTTTTTTTTCATGTTAATTTCCTCCAAAATATTTTGTTAATTATAGATGATATATAAAGCTAATAAGCAAAGTTGTTTTACAAACCGCGTTTGTGTTTTTTAGGGCGGTAAAGCAAATACTGACTTATGATAATAATTACAATTGTGAACAAGGCACTTAATAATGAGCGTTTCAGTGTATTAAAAAACTCATTGAAATGAAACACCTCTAAATAAAATAAAACTAAATGGTGTATTAGCACCAAAACAACGGTATAAGTGAAAAACCAACTAAATCCTAAATCTCGAATGCCAATTTTTATTCCGGGATCCAAATCAGTTTTTTGTGACAGGGTTTTTATTAAACCGGGTCTTAAATATGCAATTAGAACACAGGCTGCCACATTTACCCCAATTGTATTTGAAAAATAATCAATACTTAAACCCATAAAAAATGCAGTAATTAATAATAAAAATCGAGGGGTTTCAATGGGTAATAACAAAATAAATAAAACATATACATAAGGGTTTAAATACCCAAACAGCTCAATATTGTTAAGAATATAAATTTGCAATAATAATAATAGCAAAAAGCGGAATATGTTTTTATATATCAATTTATTCATCTTCCACCTCCATTTTCAAATTGAACAGTTCTTCGCGGTTTAAATTTTTGATAATGTAAACATGGTATAATGCATTAAAATCGCTTGCAAAGCGAATGGATGCGCTATTTAAACTTTTGCCAATTTCTGTATAATATTCGGTAACGGTACCAATTAAAATGCCTTCCGGAAAGATTAATGAATTGCCACTGGTAATAATAGTGTCGCCCGAAAATAGTTGTAAATGTGTTGGTATGTCCTCAATTTTTCCGTGTTGGTAATCAATTTCTTTCCAAACTACATTTACCAACTGATTATTTTTTTTAATTCGTGCACTTGTTTTGCTGTCTTTGTGTAAAACAGACATTACAGAACAAAAATTTTCACTAACACCAATCACGCTTCCAATTAAACCATTGGCAGACACAACCCCCATATCTAATTCAATACCATGCTTGCGTCCTCGGTCAAGCATAATGTAATTATTTCGTTTATGTGTTGAGCTTGAAATAACTTTTGCCCCAATATATTTATACACCGAATCCCTATAATGAAACCCAGTATCACTTGCTTTGGCCGAATTTTGCTGTTTGTTTAATAACAGAGTATTTTCGTCCAACAATTCTTTATTCGATTTTCTTAAGGAAAAATAATCAGTAATATTTGAATAAATGCTATTAACTGATCCGGTTAATTGGTTGGTTGAATTTATAATTACAGCCCCCTGATAATTTTGACTGTTTATCATTAATATAAATGCGATACATTCCAGAAAAACAAAAAGAAAGAAAAAACTGTGTTTCAAAAGAAACGCAATTAAATACCGCATTATGTTTTATTTAGTGAGTAATAAGATTTGTTATTCCTTTTATTTAATCAGGAATGTAAATTTATCAAAGTTCTTAAGTGCAATTCCGGTTCCACGAGCAATAGCACGCAAAGGATCTTCGGCAACATGAACCGGTAATTTTGTTTTTTGGTGCAATCTTTTATCTAGTCCGCGAAGCATTGATCCTCCTCCTGCTAAATAAATTCCAGTACGATAGATATCTGCCGAAAGTTCTGGCGGGGTCATTTCTAAAGCATTTAAAACTGCTGCCTCAATTTTTGAAATTGACTTATCCAATGCACGGGCAATTTCGGCGTAATTTACATAAACTTCTTTTGGAATACCAGTAAGCATATCTCTACCATGAACCGGATAATCGTCTGGAGGATTATCAATTTCTGTTATGGCCGAACCCACCTCAATTTTAATTCGTTCAGCGGTTCTTTCGCCAATATTTATGTTGTGCTGTTTGCGCATATATTCTTCAATGTCGGCATTAAAATCATCTCCGGCAATACGAATAGATTTATTATTTACAATTCCGCCAAGCGCGATAACGGCAATTTCACTGGTTCCGCCTCCAATATCAATTACCATATTTCCGGTAGGCTCAAGTACATCTATTCCAATACCAATGGCTGCCGCCATAGGCTCGTGAATTAATTTTACTTCTTTAGCCCCAGCTTGTTCTGCCGAATCTTTTACTGCTCGTTCTTCAACTTCGGTAATTCCTGAAGGAATACATATAACCATTTTTAATGCTGGTGGAAAAATAGATTTTCCGGTACCAATCATTTTAATAAATTCCCGAATCATATATTCGGCCGATTGAAAATCGGCAATAACTCCATCCCTAAGCGGGCGAATGGTTTTTATATTTTCATGGGTTTTTCCATGCATCATCATGGCTTTTTTCCCTACTGCAATAATTTTTCCGGTAATTCTTTCTAGTGCAACTATTGATGGTTCATCAACCACCACCTTGTCGTCATAAATAATAATGGTATTTGCAGTACCAAGGTCAATAGCAATTTCTTTAGTTAAGAAGGAGAACAAGCCCATGTTTCGTTTTTTTAGTATGGTGAAAAATCAAATTAATGTTTAAAATGCCGAGTTCCGGTAAAAACCATCGACATATTATTTTTATTGCAATAATCAATCGATTCCTGATCTCTAACAGAACCCCCCGGCTGAATAACCGATGTAATTCCAGCTTTATGTGCAATTTCAACAGAATCGGAAAATGGAAAAAATGCGTCCGATGCCATTACTGCCCCTTTTAAATCAAACTCAAAAGATCCCGCTTTTTCAATAGCCTGTTTTAAAGCATCAACCCTCGATGTTTGTCCAACGCCGCTGGCAATTAATTGGCCGTTTTTTACAAGCACAATTGTATTTGATTTAGTGTGTTTTACAATAATATTTGCAAACAGTAAATCTTTAATTTCTTGCTCAGAGGGCTTTGTTTTTGTTACGTTTTTTAAATCATTTTCACCCTCAACCTTTAAATCCTTATCCTGAACAAGTACGCCGTTTAATGCTGATCTAAATTGTTTATTTGGAAAATTAAACGATTTCTCCAACAAAATTATTCTATTTTTCTTGGATTTAAGCACTTCCAATGCATTTTTTTCGTACCCGGGTGCTAATATAATTTCAAAAAAGAGCTTATTAATCTCCTTTGCAGTTTTAATACCAATGTTTCGGTTGGTAATTAAGACACCTCCAAATGCAGAAACAGGATCGCCTGCCAAGGCATCTTTCCATGCATTAACTAATTGAGGGTGAGAAGCTAATCCACAGGCATTGTTATGTTTAAGTATGGCAAATGTAGGTTCTGAAAACTCTTTAATTAGATTTACAGCCGCATCTAAATCAATTAAATTATTATAAGAAATTTCTTTTCCGTGAAGCTGTTCAAACACCTCATCTTGTTTACCAAAATATAAACCTTTTTGATGTGGATTTTCGCCGTAGCGCAACGCCTTTGATTTTTGAACGCTTTGTTTAAAAGCGTCTATTTTGCCAGTATCGAAATAGTTAAAAATAGCCGTGTCGTAATGTGAGGAAATATTGAACGCATGAGCGGCATAAAATTTACGATCCTCTTTACTGCTTTTGCCGCTCTTTTCTTTTAAAAGATTTAAGAAAGACCCATATAAATTTGAAGATGCAAGAATCAAAACATCCTCAAAATTTTTAGCTGCTGCCCGTATTAATGAAGTGCCGCCAATATCAATTTTTTCAATAATTTCCTGTTCAGTACCACCGGCAGTAACTGTTTGTTCAAAAGGATAAAGATCAACAATAACTAAATCAATTTCCGGAATTTCATATTCGGCCATTTGGCTTTTGTCTTCATCAAGATCTCTGCGACCAAGAATACCGCCAAAAACTTTTGGATGTAAGGTTTTTACGCGTCCTCCTAATATAGAAGGATAAGAGGTTAATGATTCAACAGTTTTGGCCTCAACACCCAAATCTTGGATAAACTTAAAAGTTCCTCCGGTTGAATAAATTGTTATACCTAAATTATTCAGGGTTTTAATGATCTCGTCGAGACCCTCTTTATGGTAAACAGAAATAAGGGCGTTCTTAATCTTTTTCAATGACTTAGCGTTTTGTGAAACAATTTGCAATTTTATTAAAAATCAAACCAAGAAGCAATTAATTTACTCATTATTTTCGCCCCCTTTGTCTTGTTATAAAAGAATTCAAACGAATTATCAGCAAATTTTATTTTATCTTTGATGCATATCAACCCAAGATTTATTATTCATGATACTTTTTCGCTTAATAAATGAGAGTTTTATTTTTGCCCTACAGGCCATTCGCGTAAACAAAGTTAGAACCTTGCTTTCCTTACTTGGAATTACGATTGGTATTTTTTCAGTTATTTCTGTTTTTACTGTTTTTGATTCGATGGAACGTTCTATAAAAAGCTCTATTGATTCGTTGGGCGATAATGTTTTGTTTGTTCAAAAATGGCCTTGGTCAATGGGAGGAAGCTATCCGTGGTGGAAATATATAAAACGACCCGAGCCCCAAATTAAAGAACTGGAAGAAATTCAAAGAAAAAGCCATACTGTTGAAGCAGCCACCTTTATGATTGGTGCAAATCGTATTGTAAAATATGAAAATAATAGTATTGAAGACGCTACTATTTTGGGTGTTTCGCATGATTATAATCTGGTAATGAAATTTGATCTTCAAGAGGGGCGCTATTTTACACCTATTGAATCGAAAAGCGGAAAAAATGTGGTAATTATTGGCGCCGAAATTGCTGATAATTTATTTGAGAATATTGATCCTGTTGGCCGTAAGCTAAAAATTTTTGGAAGAAAACTGGAGGTTATCGGAATAACAATTCGGGAGGGAGAAAATATTTTTGGAGATTCGAATGACGATCAATTGATTCTCCCTATTAATTTTGCCCGAACAGTTATCGATATAAAAAACACATCAACAAATATTATTGTAAAAGCAAAACCAAATATTAATAATGATGAAATGCGAGATGAGTTAGTTGGCATTTTACGCTCACTACATAAATTGAAACCTTCGGAAGAAGATGATTTTGCCATTAATGAAACCGATATTATTTCTAAAGGTTTTGATAGTTTGTTTGGTATTGTTGCCGCGGTTGGGTGGATAATTGGTGGCTTTTCATTGTTGGTTGGTGGCTTTGGAATTGCCAATATTATGTTTGTTTCGGTGAAAGAACGAACAAGTCAAATTGGTATTCAGAAATCATTAGGAGCAAAAAAATATTTTATTCTGCTACAATTTTTATTTGAGGCCATTTTCTTATCTCTATTTGGTGGGGCAATTGGTCTGTTAATTATTTTAGGCTTGGTGGTCATTGTAAATATGCAAGGCATGCCACTTGACCTAGTATTAACACAAGGAAATATTATACTTGGAATTGGCGTTTCTGGATTCATTGGTTTAATATCCGGTTTTATTCCGGCTTACAATGCATCCAAGCTCGATCCGGTTGATGCAATGAGATCTACATTTTAATTTTAAAACTCATTGCTACGAATTCAATTTCTATCTGTTTTTTCCCTAGAAATATCTCTATCTTTACTTAAAGAAATTTAGACTATGGACAAACGTTGGGTAATAAAAGAACAGGCTAATATCAAGGAAGTTCAGAAATTATCCGGCGAACTTAATATTGACGAATCTCTTGCAAGCTTACTTTTACAGCGAGGAATTTCAACCTTTGAAGAATCCAAAAAGTTTTTTCGTCCACAACTTGAGCAGCTTAACGATCCGTTTTTAATGAAGGATATGGAAGAAGCTGTTGAGCGAATTAATCAGGCTTTGGCAAAAAACGAAAAAATATTAATTTATGGCGATTATGATGTAGATGGAACCACTGCAGTGGCTCTTGTTTATACTTATTTTCATTCGTTTTACGAACAACTTGATTTTTATTTACCCGATCGCTATTCCGAAGGCTATGGCATTTCTTATCAGGCTATTGATTATGCCAAAGAAAATGATTTTAAATTGATAATTGCACTTGATTGTGGTATTAAAGCGGTCGAAAAAATTAAATATGCGCAAGATAAAAATATTGATTTTATTATTTGCGATCATCATCGTCCTGGCGATGTAATTCCATCAGCCCGTGCTGTTCTTGATCCAAAGCGCTCTGATTGCGAATATCCTTTTAAAGAACTTTCGGGTTGTGGGGTTGGTTTTAAATTGGTTCAGGCTTTTGAGGAGCGTAACAATGTTTCATCGTTGGAACTAAAAAATTTGCTCGATTTAGTAGCGGTAAGTATTGCCTCTGATATCGTTCCCTTAGTAGGAGAAAATCGAATATTGGCATACTATGGTTTACATTTAATAAATACAGATCCGCGCCCCGGTATTGAAGCAATTTTGAAATATGGGAACATTGTTCGTAAAAAAGCTAAAGAAGGCAAAAATGTGTTTAATCGAGAATTAACAATTACCGATTTGGTGTTTTCGATAGGGCCGCGAATTAATGCTGCGGGACGTATTGAAAGTGCCAAAGACTCAGTAAAAATTTTAATTACTGATAATCGAGAGTATGCAAACCAAAAAGGGGAACAAATTAACAAACTAAACACTGAGCGACGAAATCTTGACACAACAGCTACCCAGCAAGCTTTGGAAATGATAAAATCCAGTAATGAGTTGTTAAGTAGAAAATCGACGGTGGTTTATAATCCTGAATGGCATAAAGGTATAATTGGAATTGTAGCTTCTCGGCTAATTGAAGCTTATTATCGCCCTACAGTTGTTTTTACTCAATCTAATGGTTTACTAACCGGATCGGCACGCTCAATCAAAAACTTTGATGTATACGATGCCATTGATTCGTGTAGTGATTTACTTGAGCATTTTGGAGGGCATATGTATGCTGCAGGATTGTCAATTAAACCCGAAAATTTTGATTCTTTTAACTCTCGTTTTGAAGAATATGTGAGCAGCCACTTAACTGAAGAAATGATGGTTCCCGAAATAGAAGTCGACAGTCGACTGAATTTGAATATGATTAATACAAAATATTACAACATATTAAAACAATTTGCCCCCTTTGGTCCCGAAAATATGTCTCCTATATTTTTGGCGAAAGGTGTTATTGATACCGGATTTGCAAAGATTGTTGGAAGCAACCACCTTAAATTAAACGTTATACACCCCGATATTTCGGGATTCCCTTTTGCCGCTATTGCTTTTCAGCAAGGTCATCATTTGGAACAAATAAAAAATGGAAATACCTTTGATATTTGTTACCATATAGAAGAAAATGAGTGGAATAATAAAACTACCCTCCAATTAAATATAAAGGATATCAAGCCTGCCTAAAAAGCAATTAAAGCCCTACTGATTAAAAATATACCAAAAAGAACCAAGCCAATTCCGGCAATATGATTAATACGTTGAACTATTTTTTGAGTTAAGAATTTTTTGATTTTATAGGAGGCAAAGCACTTTAAAATATCGGTAGATAATACTGTTATTAAAGCTGCCGAAAAGAAAACAAACACAGAATATTTTTCTCCTTCAAATTGTGTTGTCATTGCCACTACAACCCCCATCCAAAATAACCAAACAAAAGGATTGGCGATATTCATAAAAAACCCTTTTAAAACATAGGTAATTGGCCACGGTTTATTCTTATTTTTTATTTTTTTCTCCTTACTGAACTCAACCTTTCTGGTGTATGAAACCACTCCAAAAATGATAAGGATAATACCGCTTATTATTCCAAACGCTAAATTATTTTCAGGTTTATTAATGATTTGTATTGCTCCTACCAAACATAAACCAACCAAAACCAAATCGCTTAAAAAAATACCAATAGCTAAAAGTAATCCGGAAAGAAAACCACGATGAATGGTGGTTTGTAGTAAGGCGAAAAGCGCAGGTCCAAATCCAAAAAAAACAGCTAAAGTAAATCCCAAAATTATACCTTCTAGTAAGGGGCTCATTTGTCTAATTTTTATAATTTGATAAAAATTCTTCCCATTGTCCCAGCTGTTTTATTTTTAAAACCCTTGGAAACTTAGTAGCGCCCCCCTCTTTACCATGCTTTTTCATATAGTCGTAAAATGCATTTACCGGATAAATTTCAACTCGAACATCTTTAATGGCTGCAATGCGCTCAATCCGATAGTCATCGTTTAAAATTTTAAGATATCCATCAATTTTTTCACGGGCAATTTCAGGGTCGAGATCGTCATTGGTTCCTAAAAACCACTTATGAGCAAATAAAGAATCGTAACGGATACCAGCTACAGTAAACTCATTGATTTCAACATTAAGTTCATCTTGTAGCATTTTTATCGCGCGATTCATATTTTCTTGTGAAAGGTGTTCGCCGCAGATACTCAAAAAATGTTTAGTACGACCAGTAATTACAATTTCATGATTTTCTTTGGAAATAAATTTAATAGTATCACCAATCATATATCGATAAGCCCCGGCACAGGTGGTCATTAAAAGAACATATTCTTTATTTTCTTCAACCTCATTAATGGTAAGCGTGGAGGGGTTCTTTTTTATGTTTCCCTCCGAATCAAAGTTTTCGCTATTAAAAGGGACGAATTCATAAAACACACCATTATCTAAAACCATCCCCATTCCGTTGTTTTCATAACCATGCTGATAGGCAATATAACCCTCGGAGGCTAAATACGATTCGTTATATTTTATTGGATGGGCAAATAGTTTTTCAAGGCTTTTTCGGTAGGGATCGATAGCTACGCCGCTATGAACATATACCGATAAATTTGGCCAAATATCGTGTATGTTTTCTAAATTGTAATAATCGATGATTTTTTCGAGCATAATTTGAATCCAGGCCGGAACGCCAACAATTACACCAATATCCCAGTCCTTTGCTTTTTTTACAATTTCTTCGAGCTTGGTTGACCAGTCTCGTTCTTTCGATATTCGTTTTCCGGGCTTATAAAAATGTTGAAACCAAAAGGGAATATTTCCTGCCGAAATTCCTGAAAGATCACCCTCGTAATATGTCCCGTTGAAATGAAGGTGGGTACTCCCACCAATCATTAACATACCTTTTTGATAAAATTCAATTGGTAAATCATACCTAACTGTAGAGACCAGTTGACGAACACTGGTTTTACGGATAGCGCGAATCATATCTGCTGTAACAGGAATTTGCTTACTAGAGGCCTCGGAGGTTCCGGAGGTTAGTGCAAAATATTTTACCCTTCCCGGCCAACTTACGTAAGGCTCTCCGTTGAGCGCCCGATACCACCAGCCTTTAAACATCGAATTATAATCAAAAACAGGAATTTGATTTTGAAAAGCACTAACAAAATCTTTTTGTTTTAAGATTTCAGAAAATTTATAATGTTCTCCAAAAGCTGTATGCTGTGCTTTTTTTAAAAGCTTGGTAAGAACTTTCTTTTGAGCGGAGGCAGCATTAAATTTGCTTCGCTTTTCAAGAGGAAAGTTTCTTAATTCGTAAGCCTTCTTTATAATTGAACCAAGTATCGGCATATTTCAGTAGCTTAAAACAATTGGCAAAATTAAAAAAAATTGTCGTAATTTATAATTTCAATGATAGTATGAAAATTTTTAAAATGAAAACAAGTAAAATTTTGATTGTTGTCGGACTTATTATTGTTTTAGGCCTCTTTGCTTTTTTGTTGTTTATTCAGATTTCTGATTATCGACCCCAAAAAGAAAAAAAATTAATTGTAAATAATTTAATACAGAAACCTATTTCTGATGAAATAAAGTTTTCGGTTTTAAGCTGGAATGTAGGCTATTGTGGTTTAGGAAAGGAAATGGATTTTTTTTATGATGGGGGAAAACAGGTTCGTCCTTCCGAAAAATTAGCTCAAAAATATCTTACCAAAAACCTCGAATTTATTCGTT
>JAOZQX010000009.1 GCA_029931995.1 Bacteroidales bacterium | reverse complement strand
CTTCAAATTATATCACAATATTTATGATTTTTTTCGGAACCACGATTACTTTTTTCGGCGTTTTTCCTTCAATCCACTTTTGAGCTTCCTCGGCTACTAAAACAGCTTTTTCAACATCTTCTTTGCCCATATCAATCGGAAGATCAATTTTAAAACGCATTTTCCCATTAAAAGAAACCGGATAAGAAAAAGAATTTTCTTTTACATATTCTTCTTTAAATTCAGGAAATTTCTGGTAAGTAACCGAATCTTCGTTGCCTAATAATTGCCATAATTCTTCAGCAATATGAGGGGCATAAGAAGAAATCAAAATAGCCAATTCAGAAAGAATAGCCCGTTTGTTACATTTTAAATCGTTGAGTTCGTTTACACAAATCATAAACGTACTTACAGCTGTATTAAATGAGAAGCGTTCAATATCATCCTGAATTTTTTTAATCGTTTTATGAAGTACTTTAAGCTCTTCTTTTGTTGCTTCTTCGTCGGTGATTACAAAACTGTTATTTTCATCGTGATAAAGTTTCCACAACTTTTTCATAAAACGGAAAACACCTTCAATGCCTTTGGTATCCCAAGGTTTATGATACTCAAGTGGGCCCAAAAACATTTCGTACAAACGAAGCGTATCCGCACCATACTTTTCAATTAAGGCATCAGGATTCTGGACATTGTGTTTTGATTTCGACATTTTTTCGACCTCATGACCACAAATATATTTCCCATCTTCTAAAATAAATTCAGCATCGGCAAATTCAGGACGCCATTTTTTAAAAGCTTCTGTATCCAAAATGTCATTATCAACCATATCAATATCCACATGCAAGCGTGTAGCCTGATATTCTTTTCGTAGGCCAAACGACACAAATTTATTTGAATTTTTTAGCCTGTAAACAAAACTTGACCTCCCTTGTATTTTCCCTTGATTGATTAGCTTTTTGAAAGGTTCGTCTTCCTTAGCTATGCCAATATCAAATAAAAATTTATTCCAGAAACGAGCATAAATTAAATGGCCTGAGGCATGTTCATCGCCACCAATATATAAATCTACATCTCGCCAATATTCATTGGCTTCTTTTGAAAAATACTCTTTGTCGTTATGCGGATCCATATATCGTAAATAATACGCACTTGATCCGGCAAATCCGGGCATAGTATTAGTTTCCAGAGGATAGCCATCTTCAGTCACCCATTTTTCGGCACGAGCCAAAGGTGGTTCACCTGTTTCGGTAGGTAAATATTTGTCAACTTCCGGCAATAATAACGGAAGCTTATCTTCGCTCAAAGTGTAGGGAATTTCGTCTTTATAATAAACAGGAAAAGGTTCGCCCCAATAACGCTGACGGCTGAAAATTGCATCACGCAATCGAAAATTCACTGTCCCAAAACCAATTCCTTCCTCTTCAATTTTTCGAATAGTTGCAGAAATTGCCTCTTTAACATCCATGCCATTGAGAAAGCCTGAATTCATCATTTTGCCTTCTTTAGCATCATAGGACTCTTCGGAAATATCACCACCAGAAATAACCTGAACAATGGGTAAATTAAAATGTTTAGCAAAAGCATAATCACGACTGTCGTGTGCCGGTACAGCCATAATTGCTCCCGATCCATAACCTGCCAATACATAATCGGCAACCCAAATTGGAATTTCTTGTCCGGTAAATGGGTTGATGCAATAAGCGCCCGTAAATTCTCCCGTAATATTTTTTACTTCTGATTGACGTTCACGCTCCGAACGATTTTTCGCCCAAGTCACATATTTTGTAATTACTTCCTTGTGTTTGGGGCTTGTAATTTTTTCAACGATTTCATGCTCTGGAGCTAAAACCATGTATGTAGAGCCAAACATTGTGTCAGGACGGGTCGTAAAAATTTCAAGCTTATCTTCAAAACCTTTTACCTGAAAAAAGCATGTGGCTCCTTCGGATCTGCCAATCCAATTTTTTTGAACTTCTTTTAAGGAATCTGGCCATTCAATCGTATTCAAACCATCTAACAAACGTTGGGCGTAAGCAGTAATTCTAAGCGACCATTGCTTCATTAATTTTCGCTCTACCGGATGACCTCCTCTTTCAGATAAACCTTCCTTTACCTCATCATTTGCCAAAACAGTTCCCAGCTCAGGACACCAATTCACCATCATATCCGACAAATGAGCCAAACGATAATTCATCAAGGTTTCCTGTTGGGTTTTTTCATCCATTGCCTTCCAATCAGCAGCAGTAAAAAGTTCAACAAAATCACAAGCTGCACTAATATTTTGATTTCCGTTTTGTACAAATTTCTGAATCAATTTTTCAATAGATTCCGCTTTGTCCGTATCATTATTATACCACGAATTAAATAACTGAATAAAAGTCCATTGTGTCCATTTATAATATTGAGGATCACAGGTTCTAACCTCACGATCCCAATCAAAGGAAAAACCAATTTTATCGAGTTGTTCGCGGTAACGGTCAATATTTTTAAAGGTTGTTACTTCAGGATGTGTTCCGGTTTGGATAGCATATTGCTCGGCGGGTAAGCCATAAGCATCGTAGCCCATAGGGTGCAAAACATTGTATCCTCGCTGACGCATATAGCGGGCATAAATATCGGAAGCTATATATCCAAGTGGGTGGCCAACATGCAAACCTGCTCCTGATGGATATGGAAACATATCCAACACATAAAACTTGGGTTTATTATGATCAATTTCTGCTTTAAAAGTTTTATGCTCGCTCCAGTATTTTTGCCATTTAGGTTCTATCTCCAAAAAGTTGTAGTCCATCCTGATTTAATTAATTATTTATCAAAACTATATGAAATTTTATTATTGCCTGCGAAGTTAGGAAATTTCATAAAAGAAAGAGAATTCAAAACCTATAAATTGTTCCAACGATAAATCAAAAATTTTTCTGTTGACTAAAAATAAAATAATGCTTCCGCTGTTGTTTGAAATTGTTTAATTTAGCTTTAAAGATTTCTCATTCATGTCGAAAAAAGATGCAAAATATAGTAAACGCCGATTAAGATCCTCCTATTTTACCACCCTTGTGAGTATTACACTTGTGTTGTTAATGCTTGGGGTTTTGGGTCTTATTATTTTGCACGCCAAAAAATTATCGGATCATGTGAAGGAAAATATTGGAATTCGAATCATGATGAAAGAAGGTACGCGCGAAGCTGAAATTATTCAGCTTCAAAAAACACTGGACGCTACAGCCTATGTAAAATCAACCGAATATATTACAAAAGAAAAGGCTGCCGAAGAAATGAAAACCGATTTGGGCGAAGATTTTATCAGTTTTCTGGGATTTAATCCACTTCCTCCCTCAATTGATTTACGCCTGAAAGCAGATTTCACAACCGTAAAAAGTATCGAAATAATTGAAAAAGAATTGTTAGGCAATCCGGGAGTTAAAGAAATTTTTTATCAAAAATCCTTGGTTCAAGCCATCAACAAAAACCTGAAACGAATCAGTTTGATTTTGCTTGGCTTTAGCGGACTCTTACTGTTAATTGCCGTTGCTTTGATAAATAACACAATTCGATTATCTGTTTATTCAAAACGCTTTATAATTCGAAGCATGCAATTGGTAGGGGCTACACAAACTTTTATTCGCCGACCTTTTATTTTTAAAGGAATATTTCAGGGAATTTATGGTGCATTCGTAGCCATTGTTTTAATCGTGGTTATTATATATTTTTCAATAAAAGAATTACCAGAGCTTATTGAATTACAAGACATCAATCTTTTTATTATGCTTTTTAGTTTAATTATTCTTTGCGGAATATTTATTTCGTGGTTTTCAACCTATTTTGCCATCCGAAAATATTTACGCATGCAAACAGATGATTTGTATTACTAATAAAATTTAAAAATCAAAAAAAGCTCTTATTTTTGACCCATCAAATTTTTAAAAAATGTCAAAACAAAATCAAGCCGTTAAGAAAACAAAAAAGGAAAATCCAAAATTGAAAGAAGAATTGATCACTTTTGCTTTTACTAAACAAAACTATCGATTGCTTATCATTGGTATCGTAGTGATAACATTGGGCTTTTTATTAATGATTGGTGGGGGCTCTGATGACCCAACTGTTTTTAGCGACAAAATCTTTAATTTCAGGCGCATGACCCTGGCACCCATTCTTATCCTTGCCGGGTATATCATCGAAATTTTTGCAATCATGAAACGGCCAAAAGAATAGGCCTTAATTATATTTTATGAATTGGTTTGAAGCCTTACTATTAGGAATTGTACAGGGCTTAACGGAATTTTTACCGGTAAGCAGTAGTGGTCATTTAGAGCTAGGGAAAGTGTTGCTTGGAGTTGATGCTGAGAAAAGTTTAATTTTCACGGTAGTTGTTCACGGCGCAACCGTTTTAAGTACACTGGTAGTTTTTTATAAAGATGTACTTATTTTACTAAAAGGTTTATTTCGCTTCAGCTGGAATGAAGAAACATCTTATGTTTTAAAAATCTTTGTTTCCATGATTCCGGTTCTCATACTCGGATTTTTTTTCGCCGAGGAAATCGAACAATTTTTTACCGGAAATACCACTTTTGTGGGATCAATGCTATTGGTAACTTCGCTTTTACTGGCCTTCACTTACTTTTCAAAATCAAACAAAAGAAACATTGGTTTTATTGATTCGTTCATCATTGGGATTGCGCAGGCCGCAGCTGTTTTGCCTGGAATTTCACGCTCTGGTTCAACCATTGCCACAGGAATTTTATTAGGGAATAAAAAAGAAACAATCGCAAAATTTTCATTTTTAATGGTGTTAATTCCTATCATTGGTGCAAACCTAAAGGATTTAATGGATCAAAGCTTATCGCAAGAAAGCAGTGTGGCCGCCATGCCTTTATTGGTGGGATTTATTGCAGCATTTATTTCGGGAACCTTAGCCTGTAAGTGGATGATCAATATTGTAAAAAAAGGCAAACTTATTTATTTTGCTGTTTATTGTTTTGTTATTGGATTGCTTGCAATATTTCTGATATAAAACTTACACATGACGATTAATAAAATTAACATACCCCCTTCTGATTTCATTAATGGCGAGGTTTTACTGCTCAATAAACCTTTTAAGTGGTCGTCTTTTCATGTTGTAAAAAACATTCGTTACATGCTAAAACATCATGCCGGAATTCCGCGGATAAAAGTTGGCCATGCTGGAACCTTAGATCCACTCGCTACCGGACTTTTAATTATTTGCACAGGAAAATTTACCAAAAGAATTGAGGAATTTCAAGGACTAGAAAAAGAATATACCGGAACTTTTACACTTGGAAACACAACCCCTTCTTTCGATCTGGAAACCGAAATTGACGCCCAGTTTTCAACCGATCATATTAATGAGGAGCTATTAAAAAAGACTGCAAAAAAATTTATCGGAACAATTGAACAAATACCTCCCCTTTTTTCTGCCATAAAAATTAACGGAAAACGAGCCTACAAATATGCCCGCGAAAAAGAAGAGGTAGAAATCAAATCTAAAATCATTTCTATCTCTGAATTTGAATTAACAAAAATTGAAGGGGTAGAAATTTCCTTCCGAATAGTATGTAGCAAAGGCACTTATATCAGATCGTTAGCAAGAGATTTTGGAAGTTCGTTAAACTCAGGTGCGTATTTAAGTTCGCTTAAAAGAACCCGAATTGGCGAGTTTAAATTGTCAGAAGCCATGGAAGTTGAAGAGTTCAAACAACAACTTATTGAAGACTCAAAAAATATATAACTTGACAAACCCTCTGTGATTTATTAAATTAGCGCCCGTGAACATTGGCTTTCCCCAAAAATTATTAATTTTGCGGCTTTTTTAAACAATAGGTACACAAGATACATTAAGAAAATATGAAATTATCTCAATTTAGGTTTAATCTTCCACCAGAACTAATAGCGAGCATGCCTCCTGAAAACAGGGATGAGGCAAAACTAATGGTGTTAAACCGTAAAGATCAAACAATTGAGCACAAAACCTTTAAAGATGTCCTTGGATATTTTGACGACGGAGATGTTTTTGTTATCAATAATACTAAAGTTTTTCCCGCCCGTTTATATGGTGAAAAAGAGAAAACCGGAGCAAAAATTGAGGTTTTTCTTTTGCGCGAATTAAACAGAGAAAGTCGTTTATGGGATGTTTTAGTTGACCCTGCCCGTAAAATCCGTATTGGAAATAAGCTTTATTTTGGTAAAGATGACACATTGGTTGCCGAAGTTATTGATAATACAACTTCGCGAGGAAGAACGCTTCGTTTTTTATTCGATGGCTCTTATGAAGAATTCAAAAAAACAGTTTATAGTTTAGGAAAAACGCCACTGCCAAAAATTCATCAACGCGAAATTTTACCTGAAGACCAGGAGCGTTATCAAACTATTTACGCTAAGCACGAAGGGGCTGTTGCAGCACCTACTGCCGGACTTCATTTTAGTAAAGAGTTGATGAAACGCCTTGAACTAATTGGTATTACTTTTGCCGAAGTTACACTTCACGCAGGGTTAGGTAATTTTCGGAACATCGAAGTAGAAGACCTGACAAAACATAAAATGGATTCGGAAGAAGTAATCATTGGTGATGAATGTACTAAAATTATAAATTCGGCCAAGGAACGTAAACAACAAATCTGTGCAGTTGGAACAACTTCGATGAAAGCAATGGAAACAAGTGTTTCGATCACGGGAATGGTGAAACCATTTAACGGTTGGACAAATAAATTTATATTTCCTCCTTACGAATTTCACGTGGCAAATTCAATGATTAGTAATCTTCACTTGCCTCAATCATCAATGATGATGATGGTTTCTGCATTCGCCGGTTACGATTTTTTACTGAAAGCATATAAAGAAGCTGTTGATAAAAAATACAAGTTTTTCACCTATGGTGATGCCATGTTAATTTTGTAGAAAACAACTCAACTAATATATTTATCCCCTTTTAACCGAGGGGATTTGTTTTTTAAGATTATGAAAACTTCAAGGTCGGTTATAATTGTTGCTGGTGGTTCCGGAAAACGGATGAACTCAGACGTTCCCAAACAATTTTTATTGTTAAACGGCAAGCCAATTTTATTTTACAGCCTCGAAGCTTTTCACCATTTTAATCCAAATATTCATATTGTTTTAGTTTTACCCGAATCAAATTTTGACCTTTGGAAATCTTTATGCAAAGAATATAATTTCCCAATTAAACATGTATTAGCTAAAGGTGGAAAAACAAGATTCAATTCCGTAAAAAGCGGGTTAAAACAAATTCCCCACACAGAATTAATTGCTATTCATGATGGTGCTCGCCCGCTTATAAGTAAGGAAAATATTTCTGTTTTATTCGAAGATGCAGAAAAATACGGTAATTCTGTTCCCTCCATCCCTATTAATGAATCTGTACGTATTTTTCAAGAAGATGAAAACGAAATCATGGATCGGTCAATAATTTGCATCATTCAAACCCCACAAATTTTTAAATCTGAAGATTTAAAAAAAGCCTATCAACAAAGTTATGAGGTGCGTTTTACGGATGATGCAAGTGTTGTAGAAACCTTAGGGCTAAAAATTCATCTTTCGAAAGGAGACCCAAAAAACATTAAAATCACCCGATCTCCCGACTTAAAAATTGCTGAAGTTTTATTAAACAGTCATTAATTAATTTTTCTGCATTTTCTATTCCTTTTTCATGCAAAATTCAATAGTGAATCCCCAAAAAATTATGGCTCCAAAATTAAATAGTTATATGTTTTCCGTAATTTTGTTTTCACAGAAAGCTATTTAAACTAATAAATTTTGAAAAGCGAACGTATTATTTTAGGAATTGATCCGGGAACAAACATCATGGGCTTTGGTTTGATTTTATGCAAAAAAAATCAAATTAGTTTAATTACAATGGATGTTTTAAAATTAAATAAACTCAGCGATCATGCATTAAAATTGAAGAAAATATTTGAAACTACACTCTCGCTGATTAAAAAACATCATCCGGATGAATTTGCTATTGAAGCTCCTTTTTTCGGAAAAAATGTTCAATCGATGCTAAAATTAGGACGTGCGCAAGGAGTGGCAATTGCTGCAGCCTTATTGATGGAAGTCCCTATTTTTGAGTATTCGCCAAAAAAAATCAAACAATCAATCACCGGCAAAGGTGGCGCATCAAAAGAGCAGGTAGCAGGTATGCTTGCACATATTTTAAACTTAAAAGAAGTTCCCAAATATTTGGATGCAAGCGATGCAGCAGCTGTAGCTGTTTGCCATTATTTCCAAAATAAAAACACTTCACAAGCTGAAAATTATACCGGTTGGAAAAGTTTCCTGAATAAAAACCCAGAGAGAGAAGTTAAATAAATTATTACATTAACTTTTGATAGGCTTGCCACCAACGATCCGGTACATCATTGTTACAGGCTGTTTGATAATCCTGATAAGAACACGGAATTAAGTGGTGGCGTTTAAATTTTACTTTTTGCTGAGCACGAATGGGTACTTCCATCCACCAGCGATCACTTTTCTTGCTTTTGTAAAAAACCATTTCGTCTTTTTGCTCTTCGAGTGTTACATGATATTTTACAAATTGTTTTTTCTCCTGATGAGGAAGTTCATTTTTTCGGTTATAATATCCTTCAATAAAATACCAAATCATTTGCGAAACCAAGTGAGCGGTTTGTCCATTCAGATCATTTTGAGGATTTAACTCATAAAATCCGATGGAAGTAAGCTTATCGCTCATTCCTGCATAACGAACAATTTTACAGGCTTCCTCTCCATAAAATCCGTTTGGCGATGCATTTTTATTTCCAGGCGCATCCGATTGACGAATAGCTGAAACATCAAAACTTATTAAATCTGCATTGCGGACAATGGGTTCAACCTCTTCCATATTTGTTTGCACCTGACCCAATCGGTAAGTGTCAAAAAACAAATTCTTCATTAAATCAATTCCTTCCTGATCCACAAAATAAGTTTGATAACCAATGTTGGAAAAATTAAACAAATAATTTGGCTGATGAAGAATAATTTTACTCAGATAAGATTGGGAGCTAATTTCATTTTCATTCTTACCTAAATCAAACAACGGATCTACAGAAACAATATTTATAATTTGTCCTAAGTCTTCATAAGCCTGATAATTAGCGTATGTTAAATCCTGACTTCCACCCAAAACAATCGGAACTATATTTTTTTTAATCAACTCTTTTAAAACACGGCTTAGTGCAAAATAGGTATCGGCAACCGTATTGCCCATTTTTATGTTCCCTAAATCGGCAATTTTAACAGTATAATTCCCTTCGTATAAACGATACAAAAATTTTCTTATCTGATCGGGAGCCTTTGCACAGCCTTCATTCGACGCTGCATTCCTATCCTCTAACACACCTAAAACAGCTATGTTTATTCCGTTTAAATCAGGAAAATTATTGGAAGAATTGAAAGCCCTCACAACATCGCCTAAATGTTTTCGCTGGGTTTTTTCAGAATACTCGTAACCACTCAGGTCAATGGGGTCAAGATAAATATCAATGTCCATGAGGCAAATTTGTTATTCCTTGTTAATTCTGAATAAAATTAATCTTTCATTAGCACAACAGCAAATTAGCCAATCAAATTTTATTTTTTCTTACGAACATATCGTTTTTTTGGCGTGTTCTTAGGGTCTTCAGCAATTTTCAAGCATTCCTCTAAAGTTAATTCTTCAGGGTTAACATCTTTTGGAATCTTAAAGTTTTTCTTTTTTATCGAAATATATGGGCCAAATCGGCCTTTTAGCACTTTTACATCTTGTTCAAATTCCTTAATGGTATTTTCGACTTCCTTTTTGCGTTTTTCTTCGATAATTTCGACAGCTCTTTCAGGAGTAATATCCACAGGGTCGTCTTCTTTTCCGAGAGAATAAAATTTCTTTTTATGCAAAACATAGGGTCCAAAACGACCAATAGCTACCGTCATCTCCTCCTCTTCATATGCCCCTACTTGGCGAGGAAATTTAAATAACTCCAGCACCTCTTCCAAGGTAACAGTTTCAATGCTTTGACCTTTTTTCAATCCCGCAAATTTAGGCTTATCATCGGTATCAGTTTCGCCCATTTGAGCCAATGGACCATAACGGCCAATCTTCACAAATATATTTTTCCCGCTAACAGGATCAACACCTAAAAGTTTTTCGCCACTAAATTTTTTGGCTTTCTCAAGTGTGTCTTCAATTTGATTATGAAATGGCCCATAAAATTCCCTTATCATTTCATTCCAAACTTTTTTACCTCCTGCAATTTCATCAAATTCTTTTTCAACACTTGCCGTAAAATTGTAGTCCAAAATATTATCAAAATACTGAATTAGGAATTTATTAACCAAAGTTCCAATGTCTGTTGGAAAAAGTTTCGATTTTTCAAAACCTGTTTTTTCAGTTTTTAATTCATCCTTTATTTCTTCATCTTTAAGAATAATACAATGGTATTTTCTATTCACACCATCTCTATCTTCTTTTATAACATATTCTCTTTTTTGGATGGTAGAAATTGTTGGGGCATACGTTGAAGGTCGCCCTATGCCAAGCTCTTCCATTTTTCGAACCAAAGAAGCCTCAGTATAACGAGGAGGATGTTGAGTAAAACGCTCTTCGCCCCTAATTTCAAGCCTATTCAAGATGTCACCATTTTTTACCGGAGGCAGTACACCCGCCATTTCATCAGCATTTTCATCATCTTTCGACTCCATATAAACTTTCAGAAATCCGTCAAATTTTACGATTTCGCCTTTGGCAAAAAAATCTTTTTTAGCCGTTGAAACATCAATGGTTACATTCGTTTTTTCTAAAATAGCATCACTCATTTGCGAAGCAATCGTACGCTTCCAAATTAATTCATAAAGCTTTTTCTGTGATGCATCTCCATCAATATCTCTATTGTTTAAGTATGTAGGCCGAATTGCTTCGTGAGCTTCCTGAGCACCTTTAGCTTTGGTTTTATATTTTCTAGTTTGAACATAGTTTTCGCCGTATAAACTTGTAATTTCATCCTGAGCCATTCCCATCGCCAAATTCGAAAGATTTACCGAATCGGTTCTCATATAAGTTATTTTTCCCGACTCGTACAATTGCTGAGCAACTCGCATGGTGTTCGCAACTGAATATCCCAATTTACGACTCGCTTCTTGCTGAAGAGTTGAGGTAGTAAAAGGAGCGGCTGGCGATTTCTTAGCGGGTTTTGTTTCAACGCTTTTTACGCTAAATCCTGCTTCTTTACATTTTCTGATAAACTCTAGAGCCTCTTCTTTGGATTTAAATCGAGTTGGAACCTCTGCGGATAATTTTGATCGACCTTTTGCATTTTGAATATTAAATAAAGCCGTTACACGGAAATTAGATTCGGTTTTAAAATTTTTAATTTCTTCTTCACGTTCTACAATCAAACGAACAGCAACAGATTGAACTCGCCCTGCGGACAAAGCTGGCTTTACTTTTTTCCACAATAATGGAGAAAGTTCGAAACCCACCAAACGATCTAATACCCTACGAGCTTGTTGTGCATCAACTAAATTTTTGTCGATTGAACGAGGATTTTCAATGGCATTTTGAATAGCATTTTTCGTAATTTCATGAAAAACAATTCGCTTTGTTTTCGCTTCGTCCAATTTTAAAGCATTGGTTAAATGCCACGAAATGGCCTCCCCTTCTCGATCCTCATCCGATGCTAACCAAATTACTTCTGCCTCCGATGCTAATTTTTTCAGTTCAGTAACAACTTTCTTTTTTTCAGTTGAAATTTCATAATTGGGAACAAAATCATTTTCAATATCTACCCCTAAATTTTTCTTGGAAAGATCCATCACATGCCCAAAACTGGACTTCACTAAAAACTCTTTTCCCAAAAACCCTTCTATTGTTTTTGCCTTAGCCGGCGACTCAACAATTACCAAATTTTTTGCCATTTTTGCTCCTTATAATTAATATGTATAATTCTAATTGTGCTGCAAATGTATATTTTTTTTCAAACTTAAAATCAAAACAAATATTAACAAAACTAAAATCCACTATAAAATTTTGTTTATTTTTGCCCTCCAAAATTAATTCTAATCCTTTGATATCGAATAAATTTGAAGATGATTTAATGGGAAAATATTATGACTAATAAAACTACAAAAAAATTGTATATAGAAACCTATGGTTGCCAAATGAATTTTTCAGATTCAGAAATTGTGGGTTCCATTATGTCGGAAAATAATTACGAAACAACTTCGAAAGTAAGTGATGCTGATCTTATTTTCATCAACACTTGCTCCATTAGAGACAATGCCGAACAACGAGTTCGTAAGCGTTTAAAGGAATTAAATGCTTTGAAGAAAAAAAAACCAGGCTTGCGAATTGGGGTTTTGGGATGCATGGCTGAGCGTCTAAAAGAAAAACTTCTTGAAGAAGAAAAAAGTGTTGATATTATTGTGGGGCCGGATGCTTATCGTAACTTACCTCAACTTATCACCACTGTAGAAAGTGGTCAAAAAGCAATCAATGTTTTACTCTCAGAGGAAGAAACCTATGCTGATATTACGCCTGTTCGTTTGGGAGAAAATAAAGTTTCGGCTTTTATTTCTATTATGCGTGGTTGTCAAAATTATTGTTCATATTGTGTTGTTCCATATACACGAGGTAAAGAACGAAGCCGAAAACCAGAAACTATTATTAATGAGGCCAAAGATTTATTTGATAAGGGATATCGCGAAGTTACTCTTCTTGGTCAGAATGTAAATTCATATAATTGGGATA
>JAOZQX010000230.1 GCA_029931995.1 Bacteroidales bacterium | reverse complement strand
GTTCTCTTTCAATACTATCGAGCAAAACAACAGTTTCAGGTTCAACCGAACTATAATCAAATCCAGTAAATGTATTTTTATCCTTTTTTAGGAAGAGGCTATACAAAATATCGGAGGAAGTATGATTGATCAGGTAAACATCCAATAATCCAGTAATTAACCATTTTTGATCGTGCGGAACAAAAGCCAGATATACCCCCGATGCTTCTTTGGCATGTTTGATATTTTTCGAATGGCTAGATATAGGTATTACTTTTGCTTGCTCTGTTTCGCTTTCAATCTCAGCATCGGCTTTTACTTCAACCTTAAAATCTTCATGAAATAAACTTTCGCTATGATTGCCTGCCTCAGCTAAGACCAAATCTCCGGTTAAGTAAGGAATGTCAAACCCCTCTTCAACAGCTACATTTACCATGGTGTTACTAATGATTTTACTCACAACACCACCCCCTGATTCATTCAAAAACTTAACTTTATCTCCAACTTTAAACTTCATTAAAATATTTTAAAACCTTATTAAGCAATTCCTTTTTACGTAATTTTGATTGGTAATTACAATTGCAAAAGTACTTAAATTAAAAATGTTATCATATGGAAATTTTCAGCAGTAATTCCGACCTATTTGTATGGGTTATCATTCCCTTACTAATTTTTTTATCTAGAATTGCGGATCAAACCTTAGGCACTTTACGATTTATTTTTTTATCAAAAGGATTTAAATACATTGCCCCTTTACTTGGGTTTTTCGAAGTAATTATTTGGTTATTGGCTGTCACTCAAATCATCAAGCATGTTGACAATGTGCTTAGTTATGTAGCCTATGGAGCTGGGTTTGCAATGGGAAATTACATCGGTATGTGTTTGGAAGAAAAAATATCGTTAGGGAAAGTTATGATTCGCATTATCCCGAAAAAAGATACTACTGAGTTAATTGAATATATGAAATCTCAGAACTTTGGATTAACTGTAATGGATGCCCATGGTAGTATAGGTGATGTTAAAGTAATCATGTCTATTATGGAAAGAAAAGACACCAAAATGCTAATCCCAATAATCAACAAACTTAATCCACATGCCTTTTTCACAATCGAAGATATTCGGGCTGTCAAAGAAGGAGTTTTTCGCTCCAGAAAAAAGCTCGCTCTCGCAGGTTATGGGAGAGACACTAAGAAGATAAAATAAGTGCCTAAAGTGCACTAAAATTTGGAGTGCCTAAAATGAATTCTCATCTAGACTGACACATAATAGTTCTAACTTTAAGTACTTAACTTTTATGAAAAACAGTTTTTGTCTTCCACCTTCCGGTTAGATAATAGAAATAGGATAAAACCATCCCTACGATCCATGCAATGGGAATACCCCACCAAATGCCAATCGCTCCCATTTTTTGAGACAGGTAATAACATAATGGAACCCTAACCACCCAAAGAGCTATAAATGTTATTATCATTGGAACTAATGTGTCGCCAGCTCCACGCATCACCCCACCAATGGTGAACATTGCTGTAAAGGCGATATAAAAAAAGCTTACAATTTGCAGATATTGAACACCTATATTTACAACATTTTGATCGGCAGAAAACAAGTCCATTAAAGGACGGGCAAATATTAATGCTATAGATGCAATTGTTATAGCAATAAGTGAGGTCATATATAATGTAGCAATCATTCCTCTTTTAACCCTTTCCGGCTTATTAGCACCTAAATTTTGCCCAACAAAGGCGGCCAGTGCAGCAGCAAAATTCATTGCCGGCATAGATGCAAATGCATCAATGCGAAATACGACACTATAAGCAGCAGCTGTATCCGTTCCAAGCGGATTAACCAACCAATACATCACCATCATGCTTAAAGCAACAAAAGCCATTTGAAATCCGATTGGAAATCCAATGCGCAGGTTTTGTTTGAATATTATACGGTCAAATTGAAGTTTCCGAAGTGCAAACCGAATAACCTCATGAGTACGATTCAAATAAATAACAGCTGTAAAGAAAGCTCCGGCCTGAGCTAATAATGTGGCCAGTGCAACTCCTTCAACCCCCCAGCCAAATACAATTACAAAAAGCAAATCCAAACCAATATTAACGATTGTAGAAATAATCATAAAATATAGAGGCGTTTTCGAATCGCCTAGTCCTCTTAAAATAGCACTTGTACCATTGAACCCGAAAAAGAAGATAAGACCACTTAAATAAATCCGAAGGTATATAACCGCATTAGACATGGCATCTTCAGGAAGCTTGATCAACCTAAAAATATCTTCTGCAAAAATAATTCCAAGAGACCCAACAAAAATTGAAGCAAAAAATAAAAAAATAAAAAGTGTATCAATGGCTTTTCGAACCTGATCCAGTTTCTTTGCTCCAAAATATTGTGAGATGATAATAGTTGCACCAGTCGCTATTCCAATAATTAATGAAATAAGTGTGAAAATAATTGGGAAGGATGCACCTACAGCTGCCAATGCTTCTTTACCAATATAATTCCCAACAACAACACTATCAGCCACATTGTAAAGTTGCTGAAAAATATTCCCCAATACCATTGGCATGGCAAACTTAAAAATCAAAGGTCCTTCTTTTCCTACACTCAGGTCTTTCACAAGCAATCAAATAAAAAATTATTTCTCATTATTTTTTAAAAACTCTCGGGGAGAGGCCATTTTCCTTACATCAGAAGTTACATCATTTATTTCGGATGAGATATCTTTAATATCTTTAGTAAAATCATTTTTATCCGCAGCTTTTTTTACATCCCTAATTCCTTTTCCTAAACCGCTCATAAGTTCAGGAAGGCGTTTACCACCAAACAATAACAACACTATAACACCAATAATAATTATTTCTGAACCGCCAAAAATTCCTAAAAAAGTAAAATAGTATAACATAGTTTTTTTGTAATTACAAACTTATAAAAAATAAGTACTTATTTATACTTAACTTTGCAGTGATTTTCAGTTGTTTCTATCGCTGTCCCGACCTAAGGATCGGGAGAGAGGAAAGTCGGGGCAACATCGAGCACCATACTTCCTAACAGGAAGGATTCCGATTTATCGGAAGACAGCCAGTGCCGCAGAAAATAACCGCCTAGGCTGGAGTTTTGAAGTAGAGGGTTTATGCCCTCCTACGCTAAAGCTTCGGAGGGCAAGGGTGAAAACGTGAGGTAAGAGCTCACGATTCGGCAAGGTGACTTACCGGATGGGCAAACCTTATGTGTTGAAAGGCCAAATAAACTTCGGGTAAAGAGTTGCTCACTCAAATATGCTTGCATATACCGAAATGGGTAGGTCGTTTGAGCTAATTGGCAACAGTTAGCCTAGATAAATGATAGAATCCCGAATTATTCGGGAACAGAATCCCGCTTATTAAACTGAAAATTATTTTATCCACCAAAG
>JAOZQX010000229.1 GCA_029931995.1 Bacteroidales bacterium | reverse complement strand
CAGACAAAAGCTTTCAGCTAAAACAGTTTTGAATACTTATTCGGAAAATGAGCTAAGATCAATTTTTGCTTTGTATGGTGAGTTGAAAAATGCAAGACGTATTGCAGATTTGGTAGTAAGAAGCAGGAGTCAATCTGAGATTTCAAGTACTGAACAGTTCAAGGAAATTATCAGCGCTTGTGCGCAACGAAATAAAGAACAGAAGTTTTATGCGCAGGTTTTTCAAGCCTTGCGCATTGAAGTGAATGAAGAGTTGGAAAGTTTGAAGGAGTTTTTGCAACAATCCTTACAAGTGCTAAAACCCGGTGGGCGATTAGTTGTGATGTCTTATCACTCTTTGGAAGATCGCTTGGTTAAAAACTTTATCAAAACAGGAAATTTTGAAGGAAAACTGGAGAAAGATTTTTACGGAGTTCCCGATCAGGTTTTTAAACAAATAACTCGCAAACCCGTTGTGGCAGGCGAAGAAGAATTAAAACTAAACACTCGCTCCCGAAGTGCAAAACTTAGGATAGCGGAAAAATTATAAAAATGTCATCAGAAGAGGGCAAAAAATATTACAGAAAGAGCAATAAGCTGGCAGATACCGAGGATCTAGGTGGTTCGAGTCGGCTTATAAAAAGCTTGTTGGGAGGATCGTTTTTAGCCAAAGATTCCTCTGTTCGCTTTTTGCCTTTTTTGCTTTTCCTGACATTTTTTGGATTGATCTACATCGCTAATATTTATTACGCCGAAGAGAATATACGCAAAATTGATGATTTAAGTAGGGATTTGAAAGAATTGCGATACGAATATATTTCTACTCATACAAAATTAATGCACATCAGTAAACAATCGGAGTTGGCAAAAAGGCTTGAAGTTTTGGGGCTGAAAGAATCCACCACACCCCCTTATAAAATTCAGGCAAAAGAAGACGAAAATAAATGAGGAAAGTTAAAAACATAAAACGAGACATATTGTGGAGGGTGTATTTATTATACTTCTTCGTTTTATTGTTTGGTATGGCTATTGTTTTGAAGCTCATTTATGTTCAGTATAACGAGGGTGAAGCTTTATTGAAAAAAGCACAGAAACAAGAGTTGGAGTTTTTTAATTTAGATGCAAGCAGGGGGAACATTTATGCCGAGGATGGCAATTTGCTTGCTACAAGTGTGCCAATTTTCGACATCCGGATGGATGTAGATTCCGATAATATTTCCGATAAACTTTTCTACTCAAATCTTGATTCACTGTCCTATTATCTTTCTGAATTATTCACGAAAGGTACAGCAGCGTACTACAAACAAAAATTAATGAACGCCCGAAAAAAAGGAAATCGTTTTTTGTTGTTGGCCAATAAAGTTAATTACGATCAACTTCAAAAAATTAAAACCTTTCCAATTTTGCGTTTAGGGAAATATAAAGGTGGGCTAATTATTATCCCACGAACCCAGCGGAGAATGCCATATGGCGATTTGGCAAAAAGAACCATCGGCTACGAAAATATTGAGCAAAATTTATTTGTTGGCCTGGAGGGTGCTTACTCAGGTGTTATTCAGGGTGTAAACGGGAAGCAATTAAAACGCCGTGTAAACAATGGCGACTGGATACCTGTTAATGATGAAAACGACATCCAGCCGATAGATGGAAAAGATATTATTACAACCATTGATGTTCATCTTCAGGATGTAGCAGAGAATGCCTTACACCAGCATTTGATCGATCATGCAGCATTTCAGGGTTGTGCCGTTTTAATGGAAGTGGCAACAGGCCATATAAAAGCCATTGCCAACTTGCGTTACGATTCGCTTAGTTCAAGCTATGAGGAGTCTTACAATTTTGCAGTTGGCGAAAGTGTTGAACCGGGTTCAACCTTCAAATTAGTATCAATGATGGCAGCGCTCGAGCATAAAAAATTTAAGCTGACAGATACTGTTGAAACGGGCGAAGGACGTACAAAATTCTACAACCAAACCATGACCGATGACCATAAAATGGGAGAAGATGGTCGAATAACTGCTCGCGAAGCATTTGAAATGTCATCCAACGTAGGAACATCAAAACTCATTTATGAAGCTTATAAGGATAAACCTGAAAAATTCATTCAGTTTATTTACGACCTTCCATTAAATCAGAAACTTGGAATAGAAATTTTGGGTGAAGGAAAACCTGTGATCAAGCATCCTTATCAAATTGATATTTGGTATGGAACCAGTTTGCCGTGGATGTCGATTGGCTATGAATTATTGATGACCCCTTTACAAGTTCTTACCCTTTACAATGCTGTTGCAAATGATGGACGAATGGTTAAACCCATGTTTGTAAAAGAAATCAGACAAGGCGGAAAATTATTGAAGTCATTTAAAACAGAAGTAATCAACAAATCTGTTTGTTCGCGTAAAACCATTGACTCTTTACAATCGCTACTCGAAGGTGTTGTTCAAAGAGGTACAGCAAGTTTGACGTTGAAAAATACAGTTTACAGAATAGCCGGAAAAACCGGTACTGCTCAAATTGCTAAGGGAAATCAGGGTTATAATAAAAGTGATTATAATGCTTCTTTTGCAGGATATTTCCCTGCCAATGATCCAAAATATTCGTGTATCGTTGTTGTAAATAATCCAACTAAAGGACGTATTTACGGAAGCTCCGTTGCTGCTCCGGTATTCAAGGAAATTGCCGATAAGGTGTATGCAACCCAACTTGATATTCAAGCACGAGAAGGTTATTGGGCTACCGGTTTCAACCAATCTGTTGAAGGTAGGGGGAAAACCGATGACTTGAAAACTTTATACGAGGCCTTCAATTATCAAACGGTTTTAGAAAAATATTCAGATTGGTCATCATTCAAGGCCGACTCAACAAATGTTGAATTAACAGCCCTTGCAGTTGATCAAACAAAAGTTCCAAATGTGAGAGGAATGGGTGCCCGCGATGCAATTTTTCTTTTGGAAGAAGCGGGCTTAAAAGTGAAGGTTATTGGTCGAGGTTTGGTTTCGAGCCAGTCGGTGCGAGCCGGAACAAGTGCAAAAAAAGGAATGCAAATAATATTGAATTTATCAAACTAAAAAATTGAAAAAATTAAACGACATATTAACCGCCATTGAAGTTGTTGAATCGTGTGGTTCGGCAAATCCGGAAATCAAGAATATCATTTTTGATTCTAGATTGGTTGAACAAGGCTCATTGTTTGTTGCGGTTAAGGGAACTCAGGTTGATGGACATACGTTTATTGAGAAGGCTGTTCAATCAGGGACAGTAGCTGTGGTTTGTGAAGAATTACCTCAAAATATTTTTAAGGAACTTGTTTATTTGAAAGTTAAAAGCTCGCAATTGGCGATGGCTTTGTTGGTTGCCGAATTTTTCGATCATCCTTCCGAAAAATTGAAATTGGTTGGGGTTACCGGAACCAATA
>JAOZQX010000228.1 GCA_029931995.1 Bacteroidales bacterium | reverse complement strand
AGTATTGGAAATAAATCCCAATAACGAGGCTATCATTTATGAACTCTCGTTTTGTTATGAGCTATCCAATCGTGCAGATGAGAGCATTGCTTTTTATACCAAATTTATCGACAAAAACCCCTACTCCAAATCGGCCTGGTTTAACCTCGGAATTTCATACAATAATCTTGAGCTTTTTGAGAAAGCAATTGAAGCTTATGATTATTCGATAGCCATCGACGAAACTTTTGCTTCGGCCTATTTCAATAAAGCAAATTCATATACCCATCTAAAAAATTACGCCAAAGCCGTTGAGTCCTACAAGGAGACTTTTAATTATGAAGACCCCGAGGCCATGACCTATTATTACATAGGCGAGAGTTACGAAAAATTAGGAGAATATCTTCAGGCCATCGAATATTACAATAAAGCAATTGATATGGATGGGGAATTGCCTGATGCCTGGATTGGGATCGGATTGTCAAATATTGAGTTGGGGCATTTAACAACCGGCATAAAATGCATCCGTAGAGCTGTTGAACTTGAAGAAGTAAATTCAGAATATTGGTACATTTTGGGCGATGTTCAAAAAAAATTGGGCTTATTGGAAGAAGCTATCGAATCGTACCAAAAAGTAAGTGAATTAGAGCCAACACATCCCGATATTTGGATGGACTACTCTCATATTTACACTAAAATTGAGAATTACGAATCGGCGATATTAATATTAAAAAAAGGCTTGGAGAATCAAGCCAAAAATGCCGATTTTCATTACCGACTCGGAATTTATTTCTTAAAATCGGGTTTAACCAAAGATGCCTATAAAAGCTTTGAACGCGCCCTCGAACTAGATTATAAAAAACACACTCACATATTTGACTACTGGCCACAATTAAAAAACGACTCAAATATTCTTGGCCTGATCGACACTTTTACAGATTAATTAACTTCCCTTTTGGGACTAACAATCTAACTATGGCAAATCTTACGACTACCTATCTTGGCTTACAACTAAAAAACCCAATCATAGCTGCAAGTAGCGGGTTAACCGAAAACCTAAAAAGCATAAAAGAACTAGAAAAAAACGGAGCAGCAGCCATTGTTTTAAAATCAATTTTCGAGGAAGAAATTACCCATGAATATGAAGCATTAGCCAAAGAAGCCGATAATTTGGGCTACAATGCCGAACACATGGATTATTTTGATTATCAAATCCGAGAAAAAAATATTACCCGATACACCCAATTAATTAAAGAAGCAAAGGCTGAAGTAGATATTCCGATTATTGCCAGTATCAACTGTTTTAGCACTCACGAGTGGGAATATTTTGCGAAAAACTGCGAAAAAGCAGGAGCTGATGCGCTCGAACTTAATATTTCTATTTCGCCCTCGGATACTGAATTAGAAAGCAATTTTGCAGAAAAAAAACATTTAGCAATTATCGAAAAAATAAAGAATAACATAAACATCCCGCTTTCAATAAAAATCAGCCCCTATTTCTCAAATTTGGCTACAGTGATTCAAAAAATTTCGAAATCGGGAATTGACGGTTTAGTCTTATTCAACCGCTTTTTTAGTCCCGATTTTGACATAGATAAATTAGAGATAAACTCTTCATTTATTTTGAGCAATCCTGATGAAATTGCACTTTCATTGCGTTGGGTGTCAATCATGTCGAAAAAAGTTGATTGCGACTTGGCAGCCTCCACCGGAATTCATGATGGAGAAGGAGTAATCAAACAAATTTTGGCTGGTGCAAATGCTGTTCAGTTAGCTTCGGCTTTGTATAAAAACGGAACAACCATCATTACCGATATGCTCAAAATGCTGGAAGAATGGATGGATAAAAAAGGTTTCGACAATTTAGAGCAATATCGCGGACTATTGAGCCAGGCAGCCAGCTCCGACCCCGCAATGGACGATAGAGTTCAATTTATGAAATATTTCAGCGGTAAATTTTAATTTATATCTAATCCATGAAAAAATACATTAGTCTTATTTTAAAAGGAATTGGCATGGGAGCAGCGAATGTTATCCCCGGTGTTTCAGGAGGAACCATTGCACTTATTACCGGTATATTTGAACGATTGATCCATGCCATTAAATCATTTAATTTTAAAGCTTTAAAGTTACTTTTCACTTTTAAATTCTCCGAATTTGCAAAACACACAGATTTAAAATTCCTAATTGCTGTATTTATCGGGATCATTATTTCCATTGTTTCGCTTGCAAAATTATTCGACTATCTATTTGAAAACTTCCCCGTTTATATTTGGTCTTACTTTTTCGGACTGGTTTTAGCTTCCGTATTTTTTGTTGGAAAAACGGTTAGTAAATGGAGTATCAGCGTTATCATAACTTTCATAATAGGAAGCATAATTGCTATCGCGATATCGGTTTTAAATCCTGCAACTGAAAATCAAGGGTTTATTTATTTAGTTTTTTGTGGAATTGCAGCAATTTGCAGCATGATTCTACCCGGATTATCGGGCTCGTTTATTTTATTCATTATGGGTAATTATAAATTAGTTGCCATTGATGCCATTAATGAGTTAGATTTTAAAATATTGCTACCTGTAATTATTGGGGCTATTTTTGGATTAATTGCCTTTTCTCACCTACTATCATGGATTTTCAAAAAATATCGAAACCAAACCATTTCTTTACTAACAGGATTTATTTTAGGCTCGGTAAGTATTCTTTGGCCTTGGCAAAAAAAAGTTTATTTATTAAATGAAATCGGATCGAGAATTATCAAAGGCCAAGAACCCGTTATTCTTAAATACGAACGAATTATTCCAAAAACTTTTAATTTAGAATTTTGGATAGCAATTGGTTTTATTATCTTTGGTATATTAAGTATATGGCTAATTGAACTAAGCACAAAAAAACTTAATTAAACTTATCAAGTATGAAAACCTTTGGATTAATTGGAAATCCCTTATCTCACTCGTTTTCCAAATCCTATTTTGAAGAAAAATTTAAAACAGAAGGTTTAAATTACCAATATCTAAATTTTGAACTAAAAGACATCAAAGAGTTACCTGAAATTTTAGAAACTAATCCGGACATATGCGGACTAAATGTTACCACCCCTTACAAACAGCAGGTTATCCGTTTTTTAGATGAGATTGAAAAAGATGCCCGTTTTATCGGTGCCGTGAATACAATTAAAATTGAAAGAGCGGATACTAAAACAACATTAGTTGGCTATAATACAGATGCCAAAGGCTTTGAATTTTCATTAAAACCCTATTTAAAAGAACACCACAAGAAAGCTCTGATACTTGGAACAGGTGGTGCTTCAAAAGCTGTTGAGTTTGTATTAAGAAAACATGGAATTAGTGTCAGGGAAGTTTCTCGCCGGCCATTAAAATCAGTCCAAATGAGTTATGGCCTCATCAACAAGCAAATA
>JAOZQX010000227.1 GCA_029931995.1 Bacteroidales bacterium | reverse complement strand
CATGATTCTGATAGATAAAACATCCTTAATTTGTCGCTCATCCACTGGGTTGATTGCCCAAACAAGTATGCCAATTGAAAAGTAAAAAAACAAACCTCCGAATTTGGTTAATTCGAATAAGTGGTTTTTATTAAGTTCTCTGATCAAAATGAGGTCAATTAGGTTATGGTTTATATATCAATACAAAGATATGGATTTAACTGATTTATTTAAAAATGCAATTTTATTCAAGATTTAGGATTGGATTTATGCCTCCACATTATGCGTTTATAGGTTGTGTCATAATTGTAGAACTAAAAAGGCGAAGGACTGTCGAAATACCAATAATATCTTCTCTGTGCTTTTCCTTAGATGAAAAGCACAAAAAATCAAGTCTTACAACCATAAAAAACAATCTCTAGTCCTCGTATTGCCTGTCGCGATCCATAATGTGAATCGCTAGCGTGGCTTTCCCCAATAATACTTCGGAAAGAGCTTGTAGTATTTATGCTTGAATGACACTAGAGCTTCGCCAATTTTAAGTATTTTTTCTTTTTCAGTAGTATAAGAATGATTTTTCGGTTCGATGTTTTTCGGCATAAAAACTCAGAAAAATTATTCTAGTTTTTGGCATAGTCAAAAAATACCTTTGAAAAATGGTCTTTTCTTTTGGTTCGTTTTCTTTGGACAAGCAAAGAAAACGAACATAATTCTTCGTGCTGCCCTTTTTTTGTTGCTGTTTTTTGGGCCTGCTTGTCGGCAGATAGGTTCAGAATGACGGATTTTTTTATTTAGATTAATCAAATCCTCCAAGCCTTAAACTCATTGACTATTATTTTCTATAAAAGAATCAATCAAGCTTCTTGCAATGCTAACTTTATCTGGCCACTCAGGAATTTCATCTGCTTTAAACCATTTTAAGTCTGTGATTTCTTCATTGTCAGGTTTTATTTCCCCTTTGTCAAAATCAGCAATAAATCCGATCATCAATGAATCGGGAAATGGCCAAGGCTGACTTCCAAAATACCTTATATTGCAAACTTCAATGCCGGCTTCTTCTTTTATTTCCCGATGGATGCACTCCTCTAAACTTTCTCCGGGATTTACAAAGCCGGCTAAAACGGTATACATTCCATTGGTTATTCTTTTGTGTTGTGCAAGCAATATTTTGTCATCCTTTATAACAGCAACAATTACCGAGGGTGAAATCTTTGGATAATATTCTGCTTTACATTTTGGACAAGATTTGACAAGCACCTCTGCTAAATTTTCTGTTGTTGTTGAACCGCATTGTCCACAAAATTTAGTTTTTCTGTTCCATAAAATTAGTTGAAAACCATAAATTGCAGCTCTTAACTGAGCTTCGGGCAATAAGGCATAAAGCTGACGCACACCCACTAATGCCCCTAAGGGAAAGCTTTCTTCTTCTTGATTAATATCTAAAACAAAACAACTGATTTCATTTGTCTTCCCAATGTACTTAATGTATCCAATATCTAATTCTTGAACTCTATTATACAGAGGTATACTTTCATCTACAAGCAATAATTTATTGCCAATAAAAGCAAAAACTAATGAATCCTCAGTAATTTTTTTCTCTTTGGTTTCAGACTCAAAATATTGATTTGTAGAACAGGTTTTCTTTACGTTTTCCATGCTACTTTTATTTGATATAATATTCCAATACATTCATTGCAAATCTTGCCGATGCTGTACCGGGTCCTCCACTCATTTCAATTCCAACTTCAATAGATTCAATGATCTCTTCTTCTGAAGCTCCATCATCAATTGCTTGTTTAATGTGCCACTCCATACACGATTCACAGTTTATTACAAGCGAAATGCCAATCGCAATCAATTCCTTTTGTTTTTTGGTTAGAATCCCATCTTTGTAAGTATTCTGCTCCATATCAACAAAGGATTGATAAACCTTTGATTTTCTCATATAGAATGCATGAGCTTTCTTTCTAGTCTGTACAAGATTATCAATCTTTCCACTGTCTAAATTTTTCATCTTATTTAAAATTTTAACTACTGATTTTAATCAAATTGTATAAGTTCCAGGTTGTTTTAGCCGTTAAATCTTTGCAGCCGTTGTATCCTTCCATATTTTCCAGATTCACAATTACATCTTTACAAACCGTAGTTTTAAATTCCTCAATAAATAATTGACGTAACTCGGCTGAGAGTGAAACTAATTTAGAAATGTCATTACCCTCTTTTTGACGACCGTAGATAGATCCAAGTACAATAATTCCTCCACTGAGTGCCCCGCAAACATCCTGTTTACATCCGCCAATACCCCCACAAAAGCCAGAAGCAGCCTTACAAAAATCAAAACTTTTTCCCGGGAGTAGTTCATTTATGGTGTTGACTATGCTTTCGGCACAATGAAAGCCATCATTGTAATTTCTGTAAACAATTTCATTTATTTTCTCTTCTGTCATTGTATTTGTCTTATAAATAATTTTACATTTACAAATGTATTTAATCGAAATAAAGAAACAAAGCGATATTAATCGATAGATAATATCGAATATAACGATAATTAATTATGGAATTCAGAGAGCTAAAAACCTTTCAGGTAGTTGCCAATTTACTAAGCTTTAACAAAGCTGCAAATATTCTTCATTTGGCGCAGTCTACGGTGTCGGCACAAATCCGTTCATTGGAAAACAGTTTGGGGAAAGAATTATTTCTCAGATCAGGAAGAACAATCAGCCTTAGTCCGGCAGGGGTGAAATTATTGGCACATACCCAGCGATTGGTAAATATCGAGAAAGAAATTTTGAGTGCATTAGGTAATCTGGATGACAAATATGGAACGCTAACCATAAAAACACCTCAATCTATTAGTGCCTATTTTTTCCCGGAATTGATAAAAGAGTTTCAACTTATTTTTCCTAAAATAAATTTTGATATTGATTGGTGTACAAGCTTTAATTTAGTAGATATATTTAATTCAGGAACCATAGATTTAGCTTTTCTGATTACCGATAGTTTTAAAGATAAAAACTTACAGGTCGAAGAGCTTACCAAAATAAAACTTGTTTTGGCTGTTCATCAGCAAGATGAATTATTGCAGCATAAAAGAATAACGATTAAGGATTTGCACAACAAAGACCTACTGTTTGTAAAATCGGATTGCAATTACAAAAATATCATCCAGAAAATGTTTATTCATTCCGATGTTAAGCCTAAAAAAATTGTTGAGATCAATAGTTTGGATGCCGTTAAGCGATTATTGGTATTGGGAAATGGCATCGCATTTCTCCCTGAAATGGTAATTAAAGAAGAACTTAAAAAAGGCTTATTGAAAACGTTAAACTGGTCCGGTGCTGATTTCGGTGCAAAACTAATTATGATCTGGTCGAAAGAAAAACATATCTCCAAAGCTCTTCATGCTTTTATGATGATGGTCAATAAGATGATTGAGGATT
>JAOZQX010000226.1 GCA_029931995.1 Bacteroidales bacterium | reverse complement strand
AATTCAAATAGTTCATTTAATAAGATCAATGCATGAGCCCCATCCGACGAACCTCCACCCAAACCTGCGCCCATCGGAATAATTTTATGCAAATAAATTTTAACCGGAGGTAAATCAAAATCATTTTTCAATAATTGATATGCTTTAAGACAAAGATTTTTATTCGTATCTCCCTGTATGGGAAGTCCTGTAGAAAAGAATTCTGTTTTCCCATTCTCCGAAGAAATAATCTCTAAGACATCAAAAAGCGGAATTGGATAAAAAACAGTTTCAATATTGTGAAAACCATCAATCCGTTTCTCAACAATGGAAAGTCCAAGGTTTATTTTACAATTTGGAAAAACAAGCATACACAAACTTATAAAAATAATTTATGTGAGCTCCCTCCAAAAAATTTAATTAAATTTGATTAGCATTTAAAAAGCACTCTATGGCTCTGATGAATTCGGTAATTTCTTGGTTGATGAAGAAACGCCTCCATCAAATTGAACTGTTCATGAAATACCCTCATGAGGTTCAACAGGAGTGGTTTAAAAAGCTTATCAGCAATGGAGCAGATACCGAATGGGGTAAAAAATATAATTATAAAAATATTAAAAGTGTTGAAGATTTCAGAAGTAATGTTCCTATTAGCGACTACGATGCTCTTAAACCCTATATTGATCGGCTGCGATCGGGAGAACAAAACATACTCTGGAACACAGATGTAAAATGGTTTGCTAAATCGGCAGGGACTACTTCAGATAAAAGTAAATACATTCCAGTAACCGAAGAATCCCTTGAAGAATGCCATTATAAAGCTGGTAAGGATATGCTTTCTATTTATTTCAACAACAATCCCGAAAGTATATTTTTTGATGGCAAAGGACTGGCTTTAGGGGGCAGTCAGAAAATAAGTGAATTTAACAATTCGGAATACTATGAAGGAGATCTGTCGGCTATTATTATTCATAATTTACCGTACTGGGCCGAATTTGTGCGGGTACCTAAAAGAAAGGTTGCTTTGCTCGAAAATTGGGAAACCAAAATCGACATCATGGCCGAAACAACAAAAGACCACGATGTAACAAATTTGTCAGGCGTTCCATCTTGGACTCTTTTACTTTTAAAACGCATCCTAAAAATTACAGGTAAAAATAACATCCTCGAAGTTTGGCCTAATTTGGAAGTATTTTTTCATGGAGGTGTAAATTTTGATCCCTACCGTAAACAATTCGATGAACTTATCCCATCCAAGAAAATGATTTACATGAATACTTATAATGCCTCCGAGGGTTTTTTTGGTATTCAAAGAGGAAATAAAGCAGACGACTTACTACTGATGCTTGATTATGGTGTGTATTATGAGTTTCTTCCTCTAGATCGTTTGCACGATGAAAACCCAAAAACTATTGGACTAAAGGAAGTAAAATTAAATACAAACTATGCTTTGGTTATTTCTACGAATGCCGGTTTATGGCGTTATTTGATTGGAGATACCGTTGAATTTACCAGCCTATTGCCTTATCGAATTCGCATCACAGGAAGAACAAAAAATTTCATCAATGCTTTTGGCGAGGAGTTAATTATTGATAATGCAGAGGCTGCTTTAAAAGCTGCCTGCCTAAAACACAAAGCTGTGATAAACGAATATACGGCTGCACCACTTTATTTGGAAGGAGACAAAAAAGCTGCACACGAATGGATCATCGAATTTGAAACTCCTCCCGGCGATCTGAAGAAATTTACCCGAACTCTGGACAATCGGTTAAAATCGATTAATTCAGATTATGAAGCAAAGCGATCTCATAATATCTTACTCAACAAACCAAAAGTCATACCTGTTCCGAAAGGGACTTTTTATAAATGGATGAAGAAAAAAGGGAAATTGGGTGGGCAAAACAAAGTCCCCCGTCTATCAAACAATCGTAATTATATTGATGACATTTTAGATACGCTCTAAATTTAATCTCGTTTTTATATACAAGTATTTTTTTCTATTTTCGTAATAAATTAAATCCTTCAAATAATGCATATAGCTATTGCCGGAAACATCGGATCGGGTAAAACAACATTAACCCGCTTATTGTCGAAACATTTTGGCTGGGAAGCTCACTACGAAGATGTTGACACTAACCCATACTTAAACAGTTTTTATGAAGACATGCAGCGCTGGTCGTTCAACCTACAGGTTTACTTTTTAAACAGCAGGTTTCGACAAATTATTCAAATACGGCAAAGCGGAAAAGCGATTATTCAGGATCGTACTATTTACGAAGATGCTTACATTTTCGCGCCCAACTTGCATGCCATGAATTTAATGTCATCAAGAGATTTTGAAAATTATTCTTCGCTGTTTGAATTGATGAGTACATTTATTCAAGCACCTGATCTGCTCATTTACCTTCGCTCATCGGTGCCAAATCTTGTTAATCAAATTCAAAAAAGAGGACGCGAATACGAAGAATCTATTCGGTTGGATTATTTAAAACTACTGAACGAACGCTACGAAAATTGGATTAAAAAATACAAGCTGGGAAATCTCTTAATTATCGATGTTGATGATGTTAATTTCGAAGACAGTCCTGAAGATCTTGGAGTTATCATTGAAAAAATCAATGCCGAAATTCATGGCCTTTTTTAAGCACATTTAGCATGGCAAGCATCGAAAATTTTGAGAAACTGGATATTCGTGTGGGGGAAATTATCGAGGTGAAAGATTTCCCTGAATCTCGCAAACCATCCTATAAATTACAAATTGATTTTGGAAAAGAAATAGGGATTAAAAAATCCAGTGCCCAAATCGTAAAAAATTATTCAAAAGAAGATTTACTCAATAAAACAGTATTGGCGGTTGTAAATTTTCCGCCACGTCAAATTGGGTCTATCCGTTCGGAGGTTTTAACCTTGGGAGTTCCCGATAAAGATGGCGAAGTTGTACTTATTGCACCTGATATTGATGTACCTTTAGGTGGAAGATTATATTAAAATCAAGATCATGAAAGCCATTGGAATTATTCCTGCCCGTTATGCATCAACCCGTTTCCCGGGAAAACCTTTGGTTGACATTGGCGGGAAATCGATGATTCAACGAGTATTTGAACAAGCCTCCTCCTGCAAATTGCTTTCGGAAGTTTACGTGGCTACTGATGACAAAAGGATTTTTGAGCATAGAATAAATTTCGGTGGCCAAGCAGTGATGACATCTATTACTCACAAAAGTGGTACCGATCGCTGTAATGAAGCCATCGAAAAAATTTCATCAAAACTAAATCCTGATGATGTTGTCGTAAACATTCAAGGAGATGAGCCCTTTTTAAAACCCGATCAGATTGAATTATTATTGACTTGTTTCCAGGAAAATCCAGATACTCAAATTGCTACGCTACTAAAAAAAATTAAAGAAACAGAAGAACTATTCAATCCAAATGTAGTAAAAGCAATCT
>JAOZQX010000225.1:2544-3431 GCA_029931995.1 Bacteroidales bacterium | reverse complement strand
ACGGATTATATACAATTTGGCGAAATATTTCAGACCGCAAGAATGCTGAAATCACTCAGGAAGTTCTTTTTAATATTTCTGAGTCTTCGGAAACTTCTGAATCTCTTGAAATACTTTATAGAAAAATTCATGCAGAGTTAGGAAAAATCATCGATAATACAAATTTTTATATCGCCCTGTATAATGCCGAAAACAACACCTATACTTTTCCTTTTTACAAAGACAAATATGAAGTTATCAATCCTGCTGAGTCATTCAATTTAAAAGAATCTATTACTGATTATGTAAGGAAAGAAGGTAAAGCAATTAGGATTACTGAAGCACTTGAAAGAGATCTTAACAAAAAACAAAAAATAAAATCAATTGGGAAACCATCGCCAGTATGGATAGGCGCACCCTTGATTGACACCTCCTCGGATGACATTACTGGTGTTGTAGCTGTTCAAAATTATGAAGATGAAAATGCACTAACCGACAAAGATGTTGATTTATTAGCATTTGTTGCCAGAAACATAGGTACTTCTATTGCCAGAAAAAAAGCCGAATTAGCAATTACTGAAAGTGAAGAACAGTTTCGTAGTCTGGCTCAAACTGCTACAGATGCAATCATTATCATTAATAATAAAGGAAATATCATATTTTGGAATAATGCAGCTACTAAGATTTTTCAATATAAGACCTCCGAAGTAATTGAAAAAAACCTTCATAAGCTTCTTATCCCAAGCAACTATCATAAGGATGCCGATCAGGCTTTAAGAATTTTTTTCAAAACTGGTCAAGGAGACATCTTGGGAAAAACATTAGAATTGACAGGCAAAAGAAAAGACGGCTCGATTTTCCCCATTGAATTATCTGTTTCCAAATTTCTAAAAGATGGAAAATGGCAT
>JAOZQX010000225.1:0-2534 GCA_029931995.1 Bacteroidales bacterium | reverse complement strand
GATTCGAACTCCTATGAATGCCATTTTAGGATTTTCCGAGTTATTAAGCATGTCTGATTTAAGCATTGAAGAACGAAATGAATTTATTAAACTAATACAAACCAATGGCAAAACCTTACTTAATTTAATCAACGACATAATCGACATTGCTAAAATTGAAGCAGAACAATTATACACCCACACAACGGAGTTCTCAATTAACAATCTGTTGGAAGACATATTAAAAACCCATATCGAAATAAAAAACAATCAGGATAAAAGTGAGATTGAAATAATACTAAGCATTCCGAACCCGGAAAGTGATTTTATAATTATTTCGGATCAAGATAGGATTAATCAGGTTGTTTCGAATTTAGTTGGGAATGCTTTAAAATACACCATTAAGGGGGAAATTAACTTTGGTTACAAAATGATTAAAGAAAATAATAAAGAACTTATTCAGTTTTTTATAAAAGATACGGGTATTGGGATTCCTAGTAATAAAATTGATGTCATCTTTGAAAGATTTCGTCAAGGTGATGATTCATATACTCGCGAATATGGTGGTACAGGCTTAGGATTGGCCATCTCAAAAAACATTGCTAAACTTTTAAACGGAGATATCACTGTAGAATCCAAAGAAGGTCAGGGTTCAGCTTTTTATTTTACCATACCTTTTGAAAACTCCAAAAAAACAAAATATATCGAGGGAAAAAAACCAATTCAAACTACTTCGATAGATTTAACCGACACAACAATTTTAATTGCCGAAGATGTTGAATCTAATTTTCGATTATTGGAAACTTATTTGCATAAAACTAAAGCAAAAATTATTTGGGCCAAAAATGGACAAGAAGCACTAGATGAGTGTCTGAAAAACAAATCTATTGATTTAATTTTAATGGACATGCAAATGCCCGAAATGAATGGATATGAGGCTACTCAGCTAATAAAAAGCATCCGTCCTGATTTGCCCATTATTGCTGAAACTGCATTTGCACTGGCCGGAGACCAAGAAAAAATACTTGAAGCAGGATGTGATGATTATCTCTCCAAACCAATTAAAGCGAATGAATTATACGAAAAATTAAAAAAACATCTGTAACTAACATCAAAATTAAACCTTCAATTTTTTATTACTTTGGTTTAAGCCTAAACAATTTTGTTAAATTTGCTCTCACATATTAAAATATTATACACGCCTTTATGAATACCGATTTATTAAAATTTGAACCACGCAGACTTTGGCATTATTTTGTCGAAATTCTAGATATTCCTCGTCCTTCAAAAAAAGAAGAAAAAATCACTGCTTATTTGAAAGCTTTTGGCGAACAACATAAACTTGAAACCATTGTAGATCATGTTGGAAATGTTTTAATCAGAAAGCCTGCTACAAAAGGAAAAGAAAATAACACGCCAGTTTTATTACAAAGCCATATGGATATGGTTTGCGAGAAAAACAATGATACGATTCATGATTTTGATAAAGATCCAATAAAAGCCCGTATTGAAGGTAAATGGGTAAAAGCTACTGGTACAACTCTTGGTGCCGACGATGGTATTGGAATTGCTGCGCAGTTAGCTGTTCTTGAGGCTACAGATATTGAGCACGGTCCGCTCGAATGCCTTTTTACGATGGATGAAGAATCAGGGCTAACCGGAGCAACTGAATTAAAACCAGATTTGCTTAAAAGCAAAATTTTATTGAACCTTGACTCAGAAGATGAAAGTCAGTTATTTTTTGGTTGTGCCGGCGGAAAAGATACAAATATTGAATTGCCTTTCTCGGTAGAAAAAGCCCCTGATAAAACTAAGGCTTTTAAAGTAGAAGTTAAAGGACTTTTAGGAGGCCACTCGGGAGATGAGATACATAAAAGGCTTGGAAATGCGAATAAAATATTAAACCGGTTCTTATGGGAGAATTCAAATAAAATAGGCTTACGGCTTTCGCACTTTGATGGTGGTAATTTAAGAAATGCTATCGCACGTGAAGCATATGCAATTATTGTAATTCCTGAAAATAAAATTAATAAAATCAAACAAGATTCAGAACAATATTTTAATATCTTAAAATCAGAATACAAAATGAGTGACCCTGGCGTATTTTTTTCAGTTGAAGAAACAGACAAACCTGAAAAAGTTATTGACCTTCAATCACAAAAAAATCTTTTCAACTCTCTGTATGCATGCCCTCATGGGGTCATTGCTTTTTCAGCAGAAATTCCAGATTTCATTGAAACCTCTACTAATTTAGCTGCTGTAAAAACAAAAGACGGCTATTTCAAAATTACAACCAGCCAACGCAGTTCAGTCGAATCAGCTAAAGAAAATGTTGCTAATATGGTTAAAAGTGTATTTGAGTTAGCGAGTGCAAGAGTCACTCAAACTGAGGGATATCCAGGATGGCAACCAAACCCAAAATCGAAAATTGTTGCAGAAACTGTTAAATCTTATAAGAAATTATTTAATACTGAGCCCGAAGTTTTAGCAATCCATGCGGGTTTAGAATGTGGACTTATTGGCGACACATATCCGGAGATGGACATGATTTCGTT
>JAOZQX010000224.1 GCA_029931995.1 Bacteroidales bacterium | reverse complement strand
CTGCGGAATGGATTTTGATTGATTATTTTGACGTTGTGATTCATATATTTCAGGAGCCTACCCGAAGATTTTATAAATTAGAGGATTTATGGGCGGATGCTGAAATTCAACACATTGAAAGCGACGATTAAAAACTAATAGATTTTAAGACAATTTATACCAAGACATAATGGCAGAAAATACACAGGGCAAAGGTAAAGGCAAAACTGCCCTACCAAAAAAACCAAAATTTAATTTTTACTGGATTTATGGAGGACTAGCTATATTGTTCATCGGAATTCAATTTATAAATTTTGGAGGCGGAGCAAAAGAAGCCAATTGGGGCGAAGTAAAAATAATGCTTCAAGATGGTGATGTAGATAAAATTGTTCTTGTAAATAAAGAGTTTGCCGAAATATTCATCAAAAAAGATCGTCTATCGGAACCTAAATATGAAAAAGTTCAAGGTGGAAATTTTGGTGCTAGCGGCCCCAATTATATTTATTACATAACCTCACCCGATAAATTTGAAGAAAAGGTTGAAGCATCTCAAATAAATTCTAGTTACGATAAAATTTATATAAGTAATAGTACCCGTAAAAATTGGGGTGGCGAACTTTTGGGCTGGATATTCCCAATTTTGATTTTGGTTGCAGCCTGGTTTTTCATCATGCGGATGATGAGTAAAAATGCTGGTGGTGCCGGAGGACAAATTTTTAATATTGGAAAATCAAAAGCTCAATTATTTGACAAAGGAGCGAGCGTAACTATAAACTTTAATGATGTTGCCGGACTGGAGGAAGCAAAAATTGAGGTTATGGAGATCGTAGACTTCTTGAAGAAACCGGATAAATACACACAATTGGGTGGTAAAATTCCAAAAGGAGCATTATTGGTTGGCCCTCCAGGTACTGGTAAAACATTATTAGCTAAAGCTGTAGCTGGTGAGGCTAAGGTGCCATTTTTCTCAATTTCAGGTTCTGATTTTGTGGAGATGTTTGTAGGAGTTGGGGCCTCTCGTGTTCGCGATCTTTTCAAACAAGCTAAAGAAAAAGCTCCCTGTATTGTTTTCATCGATGAGATTGACGCCATTGGCCGAGCTCGTGGAAAAAATGCGATGACCGGAGCAAACGACGAAAGAGAAAACACGCTCAATCAGCTTCTTACCGAAATGGATGGCTTTGCCACAAATACAGGTGTAATCATTCTTGCAGCAACTAACCGAGCAGATATCCTTGACCGCGCATTGATGCGTGCCGGACGTTTCGATCGTCAGATACATGTTGAGCTCCCAGATTTGGAAGAACGTAAAGCTATTTTTAATGTGCATATGAAACCTTTGAAAGTTAACAATACTGCTAAGGTTGATTTCCTAGCCAAACAAACACCGGGTTTTTCGGGTGCCGATATAGCCAATGTTTGTAACGAATCGGCCTTAATTTGTGCACGAAAAAGCAAGAAAATAATCGACAAGCAGGATTTCATGGATGCCATTGATCGTATTATTGGCGGACTGGAAAAAAGAAATAAAATCATCTCAAAACAAGAGAAAAAAGTTATTGCTTTTCATGAATCAGGACATGCTTCAGTTAGCTGGTTATTAGAGCATGCACACCCTTTGGTTAAAGTTACTATCGTCCCTAGAGGAAAAGCTTTAGGTGCTGCCTGGTATTTGCCCGAAGAACGACAAATTACCACATTTGACCAAATGTTTGACGAAATGTGTGCTGCCTTAGGAGGCCGTGCCTCCGAAGAAATCATCTTCGGAAAAGTTTCGACAGGAGCTTTAAACGATTTAGAAAAGGTTACCAAACAAGCCTTTGCAATGGTTACTTATTTCGGTTTAAACAAAGAAATTGGGAACATCAGTTATTACGATTCAAGCGGACAATCAGAATATTCATTCCACAAACCATTTAGCGAAAAAACAGCTGAAACCATTGACAAAGAAATTAGCAAATTGGTTGAAAAAGCTTATCAAAAGGCCAAAACTCTGCTAACTAAAAATAAAGCAAAGCTCGAACAACTTGCAAATATTTTATTAGATCGCGAAGTTATTTTCAGCGAAGATTTAGAAAGCGTATTTGGCAAGCGTCCTTTTGAAGACAAAGAAAAAACAGAAGAAGAGATTATTCATACCGAACCCAAGAAAAAAAAGGTCGCGAAAAAAGCATTGCCAAAAACCAATACTAAAAAAAGTCCTAAACCCAAAGAAGATAAAGCATAAAACCTTTATTCATGGAAGAAAGTACATCGAGAGAAAAAGTCCTTAAAAACATCCGAAATGCTTTAATTAGCAAGCAGGAAAATCCGTTTCAAAATATTGATTTTGACTCTTCCGTTTATAAGGAAATGAACGATCCTCTGGATATTACTTTTGCTACAGAATTTACCAAGGTTGCCGGTAAATTTGTGTATTGCGAAAACCGAAAAGATTTTCTTCACAAGCTAAAAATGCTAATGAATGAAAAATTTTGGGGGACTGTTTTTTGCAAAGACCAAACTATTCAGGCTATGCTCTCAAAGGCTGAGATTCCTTTTCAATTTGAAGAAAAAGATTTTAAGCACCTGAAGGTGGGAGTTACTCCTTGCGAATATCTTATTGCCCGCTTAGGAAGTATTGTAATCAGTTCAAAAAATGATACAGGCCGCAGATTGCATTTTTTTCCTGAAATACATATTGTACTGGCTTATACCTCTCAATTGCTCCCAGATATAAAAGATGCCATTGCAGGATTACAGGAAAAATATGGCGAAGAATATCCTTCGATGATGACGTTCATCACAGGTCCCAGCCGTACTGCCGACATTGAAAAAACACTGGTAATGGGTGCCCACGGGCCAAAAGATGTGTATGTTTTTCTGGTAGATGATCAATTAAATTCCTAAATTTTTTGTTTTGAAAAACTTAATTACACGAACAATTTCAGGCGCTGTTTTTTTAGTCATCATGATTGGAGCAATTTTTTTAGGGCCTTATGTATTTACACTCCTTTTTTTAATTCTCACAATACTTGGCCTTAACGAATTCACAAAATTGAAGCCCGATTTTTTCAAGAAAAAACTTAGCCGATTTCTTTTTTCTTTATCAGGAATCATTGTTTTTTATATGATTACATTTCCGGCATTAGACATACTTCCTGCAAAAATCACAATTTGGGGTCTTGCAATAATTTTATTGTGTTTAGTTTTTGTTTTAACTGAAAAAAGAGAAAAACCATTCAACTCTCTTTTCCATTTTATTTTTGGTTTTATTTATGTGTCTGTTCCTTTCGCTTTTATTGCAACTTTTCATTTCCTTAATGAGTTGAGAATAGAAGATAACGAGCTTCTTTTAGGTTTCTTCATAATTTTATGGAGCAATGACGTGTTTGCTTACTTGGTTGGATCAAGCATCGGAAGAACAAAATTAGCTCCTCAAATTTCACCAAAAAAAACCTGGGAAGGAACCATT
>JAOZQX010000223.1 GCA_029931995.1 Bacteroidales bacterium | reverse complement strand
ATTTACAATTTTGAATAAAATATTTTTAAAACTTATTTCATTACTAATATTTGTTTCATGCTTTCTCCCCGTAAGATCGCAAGATCCAATGTATTCGCAGTTTACGCATAATCCAATGTATTATAATCCGGCTTATACCGGTATTTCGGAAGGATTGCGTTTGCGAACTAACTATCGTAAACAATGGCCTAATTTACCAGGCGATTACCGTAGTTATAATTTTAATATGGATGTTGCAACGCGTGGTGTTACCGGTGCCGGAGGTGTAGGTTTAATGTTTGATAAGCATATTGCAGGGGCAGGTTATTATGAACGTGTAAAAGTTGGAATTCCGCTTTCGGTTCGTATTCCTTTATTTGAAAATCTTATTGTGCAAATGGGTGCGATGGGTTCATTGGTTCAAAAATCTATTGATTGGAGTAAATTGGTTTTTGTAAATCAATTACATGAACGGTTTGGCAATATTCTACCATCAACATTTATTGCACCTAGTGATAATAATATTACCTATCCGGATGTTGATATGGGATTAGCTTTTAGATGGGTTGGTTACGGTTATGGTGGAAAAGAATATATTGCAACTGCCGGTATAGCTGTACACCATATCTTTAAGCCTAACGAATCGTTTTATGAATATTTAGAAGCTCCTTTGCCCCGTAAACTTGTAATTACTGCCGATATTATTATTAGAAATGAGTATAGAAGCCAGGGCTTTAGCAACCGAAGCAATACTACCCATAAAGATTTTAAATTGAATCCAGGTTTTATTTACGAATCTCAGCAAACATTTAGCTCATTATCTTTAGGGATGAATGTTTATAAATCTAATATTTATATGGGTTTTTGGTATCGGAACGAAAGTTTTGATTTTGCAACCTCCAATTCTGCAATCATAATGGCCGGGATAAGTGCATCGGTAAATGACGATACAAGAGTTAAAATTTTGTACAGCTATGATATGATGCTCACTAAAAGTTATGCCCGAGCTGCCGGTGGAACCCATGAGATCTCCCTGATTTTTGAACTGGATTCATTTGTTCCTTTTACAAAAAATTCAGGCTACCAAAACCAACGTATGCGTAATCTTAACCGCAACAGTGGCCTTGAGTGTAGTCCGTTTTAGATTTACTTCCTAAGTATTGGATATTTAAGTGTCAAAATTGAGATAAACTCTTGAGTCTCATAATTACATCATTATATTATTAAGGTGAAAACGTTAAGATTTTGAGCTAGGATTTTTGATAAAACAATAAATAGAATCATGAAACCTGCTGAAACTATATTGTATTTAAATCGTGCTTCTCTATATTATTAAAAAACCCCGTATTCTGTTTCAGAATCCGGGGTTAAGTTTATTAATTGAGTTGCTTACTATCTAATCAACGTAATTGTACCAAATGTTTTACCTATGCCATCTTCACTATTGCCCATGTCTTTTCCTTCCCAAAATGTGCCATCCCTGAATATTCCACTGGCTTTCCAAATATATACACCTGTTGGTACAGCTTTGTTTCGGATGGTTCCATCCCAAGATTCTGAAGGCCTACCTTCTTCATCAAGCGCTGTTGATTCCCAAACTAAGTTGCCCCATGAATCAAAGACTTCAATTTTGTATGACTCAAGGTTAATACCTACTGCTTTAAATACTGCCACATCCAGATTTGGATTGTTAGGAGCAAAAGCACTAGGAACAAATAGTCCTTTAAATAATAGGTCGTACACTTGAGTAGCTGTATCTGAACAATCATTTTCGTTCCAGCTTATGAGTTCTATTAAATACGAACCATCCTCTAGATAGCTGTATATAGGATTTTCTTCAAACGATAAGCCGCCATCTCCAAAAATCCAATTATATTCAGTTGCACCTTCCGATTCATTAAATAACGCAATTCTTCCCTGAGTGTTCTCAAAATTATCTTCGAGCGAAAATGCACTGGTTGGTGATAATTGGACTTGAATATTTTGTTGGCTTTGATCAGAACAGCCATTGGCATCTGTTATAATCAGGCTTACAGTATATTCTTCGCCTTTTGTATATGTATAAGTTGGGTTCTGAAGATCAGAAACATCATCATCTCTGGTTAAGATGCCAAAATCCCAATTCCATATTTCAATAGGACTGTCGGCATAAAACGAAAGATCAGTAAATACTGTTGGGTTTCCGGCGCATGCATTTTCATATTCAAATTGTGCTTGCGGTTGTGCATTTACAAAAATAGTATCGCTTATCGATCCTCCACAATTATTATTATCGAGGGTGAGGGTTATAATGTATTCGCCCGATGAAGTATATATATGTACAGGGTTTTGCTCACTGGAAGTATTGTCTGCTCCCGATAACGGATCTCCAAAGTCCCAAAGTATGGTTTGAACATCTCCAAGATTTACATTAGTACTCATGAAGAACTCAGCTTCTGTATTAGCACAAATAGTATCGCTGAATCCAAATGGTTCCAAGTCAGGAGCATTTGTTACAACAATGCTATCTTCATAAATATTCTGACAACCTTCAGCATTTGTAATAGTTAAACTAACAGGATAAGTGCCACTTACATCGTATTGATGTATTGGGTTTTGACGAGTAGAAGTATTGTTAATACCGGAAGTTGGATCTCCAAAGTCCCAATCCCAGCTTACAATTTGTCCACCACCGTTTTGTTGCGAAAGATCAGTAAAGTTTGCCGGAGCATTCAAACATAGCGATTCATAATAGAAATTTGCTATTGGACTCGGTAAAATAGTTATATCCTGATTTGACGTTCCGATACATCCATTTGAATTTGTAACCGTAAGCGTAACAGCATAAGTTCCTTCGGAAGCATATAAATGAGGAGTGTTCGGATTATCAGGAAAGTTTATGGTTGTATCATTACCATCACCAAAATCCCAATGCCATTCAACAATATATCCAGATTCTGTAGTTGAAAAGTTGTTAAACTGTATGGGTTCAGAGTTGCATTGCGATTCTGAATAACCAAATAATGATAAAGGCAATGCTGATAAACTCATATTGTGGCTTACCGAATTGCTACACCCATTAAGGTCGGTTACCGTTAGCGTAATAGTATATGTTCCATCTACCGGGTAAATATGAGTCGGATTTTGTTCATTGGAGTTTTCTCCATCCCCAAATTCCCAGAAATAGGTAGCAATGTTGTTAATAATCGTAATTGTTGTATCTACAGTAAACAATACTTCAGTATCTAAGCACGAATTGTCAATATTAAATTCAACTTCGGGTAATTCATTAATTGTAATGTTTTGACTGATCGTATCAATACATCCTTGTGAATTTTTTACCTGAAGGATAACTCTATATGTACCCGAAGCATTATACTGATGAATCGGATTCTGAACTGTTGAAGTATTATTAACATCTGAGTCAGGGTCACCAAAATCCCAATTCCATGATAAAATATTCCCGCCACCATTTAAAAATGTTTGATCGGTA
>JAOZQX010000222.1 GCA_029931995.1 Bacteroidales bacterium | reverse complement strand
TCAAGAAAATTTTGGCTTATAAATACCGTGCCGGATTGGCAAACGTCCCTAATGTAAATACAAGCAATATTGTTTCGGACATAAACAACAGAAATGCTACCTACTTAAACCGAAAGCTTTACGAAGAAGCATTAACACTTGTAAAAAACAAAAACAATCTGATTCCTTTAAAGCGATTAGACACTTTGAAAATCGCAAGTCTTGTGATCGGAAATACCGAGAGTGGAATCTTTCAGGAGCGACTGGATTCATACGCTCCTGTTAAGCATTTTTTTATTAAAAGCGAGATTGGCGAAGCAGATCAAAACAAACTTTTGGAAGAACTTAAGGATTATAATTTAGTGATTGTGGGAATTCAGAACACAAATATTTCTGCTCCACGCAAATTTGGAATAACACAATCAGGTATTAATTTTATTGACAGCCTGCAAAAACAAAATCAAATTATTTTGGATGTTTTTGCCAATCCTTATTCATTGGCTTATTTTAACACTGATAGCATTCCGGCTGTAATAATCTCTTATCAGGATAATTTCGACACCCATGATTTATCGGCACAATTAATATTTGGCGGTATATCAGCTAAAGGGAAATTACCTGTAACGGCTAGCTTGGTTTTTCCTATAAATACAGGTATTACAACCGAAACGGTTAGATTAAAATACACCCAACCCGAAGAATTAAATATTTCGCAAACCGACCTAAGCAAAGTGGATTCTATTATTCTTCACGGAATTAATGAGAAAGCTTACCCCGGATGTCAGGTAATGGCTGTAAAAAACGGCAAAGTATTTTACCAAAAAAGTTTTGGGAATCATACGTACACAACAGATAATCCGGTTCGTAATACTGACATTTACGACATTGCATCCATAACAAAAATTGCTGCCACCACCCTATCGGTGATGAAGTTTTACGAAAACAAGACTCTTGATATCGATCAAAAAATATCTCACTACAATCCCTATTTCATTGGAACAAATAAAGAGAATATTATTTATCGGGATTTACTCACACACCAAGCTAAATTCCAATCGTGGATTCCATATTTTCTTGCCACATTAAATGCAGACTCATCATTAAATATGAGTATTTATCAAAATAAAATATCGGATAAATACCCAACCCGTGTAGCCGAAAATCTTTACATAAAAAGAAATTACGGATTCCAGATTATGGATAGCATTATTATTTCGCCATTGCGAGAAGAAATCGAATATAAGTACAGCGATCTTGGTTTTTATATTCTGGCTCGTACCATTGAAAACTTAAGTAATCAGCCCATCGATGAGTATGTTCAAAATAATTTTTATAAATCATTTGGGCTTACCACTATGGGATTCCGTCCGAGGGATCGTTTTCCTATAACTCGAATCATTCCTACGGAAGATGATTTTATATTCCGCAAGCAATTAATACATGGCGATGTACACGATCCCGGAGCCGCAATGCTAGGAGGTGTTTGTGGTCATGCAGGATTATTCTCCGATGCAAACGACTTAGCAATCGTCATGCAAATGCTTATCCAAAAAGGAGTTTACGGAGGAGAAAAATATTTTGAGGAAAGCACGATTAATGAGTTTACCCGTTATCAATTCCCATTAAATGATAACCGCCGCGGACTTGGATTTGACAAGCCTTTATTGGAATACGACCCTGATGGGCCAAATTGTGAGAGCGCCTCAGTTGAGAGTTTTGGGCACTCCGGCTTTACCGGAATATATGTTTGGGCCGATCCTAAAAATGGATTAACCTATATTTTCCTGTCAAATAGGGTTCATCCGGATGCAAGCAATCCTACAATCTATAAACTTGACATTCGCACTAACATACATGAAGCATTTTATAAAGCTCTGAGAAATGCTGTAAAATAAAAATTTGACACAGAAAAGCAGGAATAAACTATGATCATTTATTTAATAATTATAATTTCAGTACTTGTTTCCATACTCTCGTTTAACGATCAAAACTTACTGGAGAAGCTAAGATTTAACGCCTTTGATATTAAACACAATCGTCAGGGATGGCGTTTTTTCACTTATGCTTTTGTTCATGCCGATTGGATTCATCTTTTGGTAAATATGTACGTTCTTTATTCTTTCGGAGATATTGTATTGCAAATTTTCGGCTATCATTTTGGTTACAAAGCAACCATTTATTTCTTATTGCTTTATGTAGGCGGAATCCTTTTTGCAAGCTTGTTCGATTTTGGCAAGCATAAGGACAACTCTTTTTATAATGCAGTAGGAGCATCGGGAGCAGTTTCGGCAGTTGTTTTTGCAAGCATATTGCTGTACCCTCAAGGAACCATTTACTTCTTTTTCATCCCATTCCCTATCCCATCCGTGATTTTCGGAATTTTATATCTGGTATATTCTGCATATATGTCAAAGAAAGGCAAAGACAATATTGGCCATAGTGCCCATTTTTGGGGAGCCATATTTGGTATTGTTTACACCATCATTTTAAAACCTGCCTTTTTAAGTAAATTTACTGATTACATTTTAAGCTTTCTATAAATGAAAACAATAGGTCTTATTGGCGGAACCACTTGGCATTCAACTGTCGATTATTATAAACTGATCAATGAAGAGGTTAATAAACGTTTAGGTGGGCATGCTACTGCACGCATTATTATTAACTCAGTTAATTTTGAGGTTTTAGTAAATTACAACAAAGCCAATGATTGGGATAGCGTTGAAAAATACATTGGTGGACTGGCAAAAGATTTAGAAAAAGCAGGGGCTGAATGTTTACTTTTTGGTGCAAATACATTGCATAAAATTGCGGATAATATTGGAGAAATTATTGGCATTCCTATTATTCACGTTGCTAAAGAAACAGCAAAAGTTATTCAGAAAAAAGGCTTAACTAAGGTTGCTTTGCTCGGCACAAAAGTAACCATGACCTCCGAATTCTATAAAAATATTCTATCCGATAACGGAATTGAAACAATAATTCCTGAAGAAAAAGACATGGATTTAATCCATTACAGCATTTATGAAGAATTTAGCAAAGGGATTTTTTCGGATGAGATGAAAGCAAACTACCTTCGAATTATTGACAAACTAAAAGAGCAAGAAGTAGAAGGAGTTATTTTAGGTTGTACGGAAATTCCTATCATTATTAAACCTCATGATACGAATCTGACTCTATTCAACACAACTGAGATACATGTTGACGCGGCAGTAAATTATTCTTTAGGCTAATTCATCATTGGATCATCCGGGTACTTTGTCCATTGAGCATACTCCTCACCAAGTTTTTCGAGCGATTGTTTCCACAACATATCTGGATTTGTATTCAAGAGATAAGAAGCTTTAACTAGTGAAACAACCCACGAATTACGGGTTAATTCTTCATCTAATTGTTTAGGATTCCATCCGGAATAGCCGATATAAAACCGAATCTCACTAGGCTTGATTATATTTAGAGAAATCATTTCTTTAACAG
>JAOZQX010000008.1:10383-12962 GCA_029931995.1 Bacteroidales bacterium | reverse complement strand
ATGAAAGGGAGGAAAAAGCCGATCATCAAATTTGGCTTTACGAAGATCATGATCTCTCGCCCCTACTTTCTAAAAAAAACAGTGTTTACCTCAAATCATTGGAAGAATTTCAAAAAGCCGAATTTGACGGAATTCAACTATTTTTTTCTCACTATGCCTATCCTGACCTTAGTGGATCAAGCACCGAGTTTATTAGCCATCAAAACCAATTAAAGGAGCATTTTAATTTTCTGAAAATAAATAAATGCATATTGTCATTTTCCGGCCACAGGCACGTTGAAGGCTGTTTAGTGTCATCTGATTATTCATTAAAGACATATGAATTTGGGAAATTTGAACTCCCCACAGATAAAGCCCTTTGGATTGATGGCCCCGCCATCTGCCGTAGCAAAAAACAAAATGGAGTCATGATATTTGACACACGTTACAAAGAAATTCAAAGCACAGCCATTTAGGGGAAACTGAAAGTTTTCAACAATTTAATTTTTCAATGGCCTGAATATTCAAATATTTGTACTTTTGAGATATGGAAGAAGCATCAAAAAAGAAGACTACAAATACTCGTAAACGTACAGCACCCAACAATATCAATCAACCTCTTTGGGAACATGGTAAAGTTCCTCCACAAGCAATTGATTTAGAAGAAGCTGTTTTGGGTGCAATTATGTTAGAGAAAGATGCTTTAACTGCTGTCATCGACATTATAAAACCGGAGGTCTTTTATAAAGAAGCGCATAAAATTATTTTTGCAGCCATTGTCCGTTTATTCGGAAAATCGGAACCTGTTGATATTTTAACTGTTACCAACGAATTAAAAAATACCGGCGAACTGGAAATAATTGGAGGACCTTATTATATCACACAACTAACCAATCGCATTGCTTCGGCGGCCAATGTAGAATACCATGCCCGTATTATTTCCCAGAAATTTATACAGCGAGAGCTCATTCGCATTTCATCCGACATTATTAAAGATGCTTTTGAAGATACTACTGATGTATTTGATTTACTTGATCGCGCAGAACAAAATTTATTCGCCGTAAGCGAAAGTAATCTTCGCCGCAACTACGACGATATGCAATCGCTTGTGGGCGATGCCATTAAAGAAATTGAAGCTGCAAAAGATCAAGATGGGCATTTACGTGGTATTCCATCAGGATTTACTGAATTAGACCGTGTTACGAACGGATGGCAAAAATCTGATTTGGTGATTCTTGCTTCCCGTCCAGGTATGGGCAAAACTGCCTTTGTATTATCAATGGCTCGAAACTGTGCTATTAATTTCAAAAAATCAGTAGCCATATTTTCTTTGGAGATGTCATCTGTACAGTTGGTTACCCGTTTAATTTCGAGTGAAACTGAATTATCTGCTGATAAACTCAAAAAAGGAGATCTGCAAAGTTATGAGTGGGAACAACTACATGCCAAAATTAACACTCTTACCGATGCTAAGCTCCTAATTGACGACACACCTGCGCTCACGGTTTTTGAGTTACGTGCAAAATGTCGTCGCCTAAAAGCACAACACGATATTGATATGGTCATTATTGATTATCTTCAATTAATGTCGGGGGGTGGAGATAATAAAGGTAACCGTGAACAGGAAATTAGCAATATATCACGTTCGTTAAAAGCCATGGCTAAAGAATTAGACATCCCGATTATTGCCCTATCGCAATTAAGTCGTGCGGTGGAAACACGTGGCGGATCAAAAAAACCTATTCTTTCCGACCTTCGTGAATCAGGTGCCATTGAGCAGGATGCCGATATGGTTATTTTTATTTACCGTCCTGAATATTATAAAATTGATGTGGATGAAGAAGGTAATTCAACAGCTGGTATCGCAGAAATTTGTATTGCTAAACACCGTAATGGTGCACTAAAAGACATTCCTCTTCGCTTTGTTGCTCAATTTGCTCGTTTTATGGATATTGACTCTGGGGATGATTTTAGTTATTCCAGCTTCAATCCGAGTGATGATTTCGATGATCAACAAACCAAAACTATTCCTTCTAAGATGAACGACATGGGTGAAGATAATGTTCCTTTTTAAACATTCAAAAGCCAAATAATAAATAAAAAAACATCAATATTTTTAAATGATTCTTAAACACTTTGCAAAAAAAGGTTTATTCGTTTTTCTCACACTATTTTCAATTGTAGTTCTATCCAGCGAATCTTTTTCTTTAATCAAACTAAGTGACTTAAAATTTCATTCCGAAATTGAAAAGGAGCTTTACTTAAAACTTGTTGAGAAAAATGAGATTTCGTTCGACTTATTATTAATGACGGAAAAAGAGATTGATGAAGATATAAGAAAAGCTTATAAAGCCAAGTTAGATGCAAGTATTGAAAGGATCAGATCCAATAAAGCTTTTAGCAAGTCGCCAAAAAAACAAATCAAATTTATTTTTAACGAAATCAATTCCGAATACTTAGGTCATTTTACCGAGACAGTTTTTTTCAACGACATTTTTGAATCAAAAGAATATAATTTCCTCACTGCCTCCATTCTATATTCTTGGGTGTTTTCATCCTTAAACATTCCGTATGAAGTTAAACATACTGATAAGCATGTA
>JAOZQX010000008.1:0-10373 GCA_029931995.1 Bacteroidales bacterium | reverse complement strand
AATCAGAATTCCTTTTGATTGAAACCACAAATTCAGTTTTTAGAATTGTTAATTTTGAAGATTATGTATCTATGCTCCGAGATGCTAAGCTTATTAATGAAGATGATTATCTGAACAAATCACCAAAAAAACTTTTTACCGAACATTTTTATAATAGCCTACAAGGCTCATTTCGATCTCTAGCAGCTCTTCAATACAATAATTTAGCACAATTCACCCTTGCAAATAATGACTATAAAAATGCTCTAACACCTTTAAATAAGTGTTATTATTTATCCAAACTCGAACATATTAAAGTACAAATAATAGAATGTTATGAAAATCTTTTCAACCAAATTAATTTCCCAGACCCTAAAAAATTAGATTTATTAGCAAAGCTATACAAGTTTAATGCTCAAGGAATAACAGATGATTTTATTATTATCAGCTACTCTGAATTTTCTCAGAATGTTTTACGTGGTGATCTTGATTTAAAAAAATATAAAACATTAAGTAATAAATTTTTTCAGACGCTCCCCAATTTACTAAGCTTGACCCTAAAAAAAGACTACTATTTTTATTGCAGCTATTACAACCTTAGTAAAAGAAATCTTTTAGAGGCTATTGAAGATTCGAAAAACTTATTACAAATATCTCCAAATGATTTAAGAGCTAAACAAATATTGATTTCAAGTTTAGACGACCTGAACGTTGAAATGGATGAAGTCTTACCACTACTGGAGGATATATTCGAGAAGGTTCCAACTCTCAAAAATGACGAACTTATGTCGATGGCATATATTGGCATGCATGTATTTAAAATACAAGAGCTTTTTATGACAGATGATTTGGATAAGGTTAAAACGGCCTTAAATGAGTTTGGGTCTGAGTTTAATCCTAATTTTGTAAATGCTCAAGTTAAACCCCAAATAGCAGAGTTTTACGAAATGTTTTCTCACTCATTTTATAATAAAAAAGAATATAGGTTTGCCTTAAAACTTGTGAATAAAGGATTGGAATTTGATCCCGATAATTACAACTTATTAAAAAAGAAAAAGGCCTTAAAACAGTATAATTAGCTCACCATTCAACCTTAATATGCTTTGTTTTATACACCACGTAAGGGTTCCGCGAGATCGTAGTATAGACAGCTCTTATTTTGAATTTCTCATCTATATAACCATCCTTATAAATATAAAATACATTCTCAGCAACACCATCTTCAGTAATTAACCTCTTTTCTGCAAACTCGTCACCATTCGTATCATACATAGTTTTATAAAATTTCACATTCTTTTTTCCACCAGAAAATCTTATCCGAACGATATATTTATTTTCAAAGGCTGTCTTATCAATTTCTTCAAAAATCAACTTAGGATAGATTTTCTTTTTCTCACCCGTTTTCTGATATTCAATTAAACCGGGCCGTGCCTCACTTTTAACATATGGAACCTCGGCCATAATTTTGCCAGTTTCATAATATTTTCTCAATATACCTTCACGTTTCCCATTCACATATTTTACTGTATAATACAAATGTCCACTTCTGTAATAAGAGTTTGTAATTCCGTTTTTCGCTCCCATATTATAGCAAATTTCATTATGAACTGTTTTTCCATCTTCATAATATAAACGTGATATACCGTGACGCTTATTGTCTTTATACTCAATGGTAGTTAGCAAGGATTTATCTTTTCTATATTTTTTTTGCACTCCATCTACTCCTGCTGATAATTCCTCCGTTTCAATTTCTTTTTTCTCAAAAGACAAAAACTCACAGCTTGAAAGGAATAACAATACCAGCATGATTAAGAAAAAAGCTGAGATATTTTTATTCATAATATGAATATTAAGAAACTAAAAAGTAGCTTATTGCATAAAATCCGATTCGATTTTTTTTATTTCCTTTGCAGTTACACCAAGAATCAGTAATACTTTTTTGTATGCCATAATCTTTGATTCTTCTTGTAAAAAACTTCCAACATAACGGTTTTCGCGATTAGCCTTTTGAGTTTCTCTCTCAATAAATCGCAGTTGTTTTTTTAATTCATCGCTAATCGCAGTAATCTCGTGTCGTAAGTCTTGTCGTATCATGGAGTATAGTTTTACACAAAATTAATATAATTATAACAAATATAATTTATAATTCAATTAATGCATTATTTCACTTGTTTGCTCTCACAAAAACTCTTAAAAATGTTTTTCCACTAAAAAATATATGTAATTCGGGTATTTAGTTTTTATAAGTTTGCAAACAGAAAAATATCATGAAGCAGAAAACAATATTATTATTTATAATTATTCAGTTATTTATACCTCAAATAACTCTCTCACAATCTATTGAGTATCTCAAAACTTATGCAAACAAAGGAGATGCAAGGGCCCAATTTAATCTTGGCTTAAACTATCGTAATGGAGATGAGGTTAGCAAAAATTTTAACGAAGCTGCCAAATGGTTCAAAAAATCGGCAGAACAAGGAAATCCGAAAGCACAATTCAAGCTTGGCATATGTTATTATCGTGGCGAAGGTGTAAGGGAAGATCATGAATTGGCGGCTAATTGGTTCAAAAAAGCAGCCAATAATGGAATTGAAGAAGCTCAATATAAAATTGGACTAAGTTATTTTGAGGGTGATGGAGTTCTGCAAAATTATTCGGAAGCGGTAAGATGGTTTAAAAAAGCGGCAGCACAAGACAATGAGTTTGCACAGTATAAACTTGGAGTATGCTACCAGCAGGGAAGCGGTCTGGCAAAAAATGATGCCTTAGCAGCGAAATATTTTAAACTGTCGGCCGAAAAAGGAAATGCTGATGCACAATACAGCCTTGGCTTATGCTATTATTATGGAAATGCAATTTCAAAAGATTTTAAGAAAGCCATAGCTTACTTTAAAAAAGCAGCCAACCAAAGAAACGAATTGGCACAGTATAAACTCGGTGTGTGTTATACCAATGGAGATGGCGTTCGAATTAATACCAGAGAGGCTGCTAAATGGTTCCGGTATGCTGCAGAACAAGGCAATGAATTTGCGCAATATAAACTGGGCGTAATTTATATAAATGGAACAGGCGTACCAAAAGATTACGAAGAAGCTGTAAAATGGTTAAAAAAAGCGGCTGAAAAAGGAAATGCAAAATCACAATTTAATCTAGGATTATGCTATATTCATGGAAAAGGCCTCCGAAAAGACATGAAAAGTGCTAAATATTTAATTAACCTATCTCACGAAAATGGATGTAAAGAAGCAAAAAAGATTTGGGATAAATATGAGCTTTGGAAATATTAATTTGAAACAAACTTTACTTTCCGATACAAAACTTCCCGAAGATATTTCCCAAGATTTCATCGGTGGTAACTTCGCCGGTAATTTCGCCTAAATAATAAAGGGCATCACGGATATCGATGGTCATCAGGTCGGAAGGAATGTTTTGATCCAAAGCTGTTTTAATTTTTTCAATATCATCAGCCACACGGCTAAAGGCTTCGTAATGGCGCAGGTTGGAAACAATGGTTTGATCCTGCATTTGTTCCTGTTCAACTGCCTTAGTTAAATAGTCGGCAATTTCATGAATATTTTCTTTTCGCTTTGCGGAAATAAACAAAGTATCTAATTCAACGAAATTGCTAAAACGAGAAGGCATCTCAACCAAATTATCAATTTTATTGGCAATTAAAATCATCTTCTTATTCTCGTCCTCAAGCAGCTCTTTATATTCTTCAATCACCTCTTGAATTTCTTCAATGGTAGTTGTGCTAACATCAAACACATATAAAATAATGGCAGCCTGTTTTATTTTTTCCTTTGTACGTTCAATCCCAATAGTTTCAATTTTGTCGGCAGCATCGCGTAATCCAGCAGTATCAATGAAACGAAAAGTTAATCCGTTAATGGCAATGGTATCTTCAATCACATCGCGGGTAGTACCCGGAATTTCGGAAACAATGGCTTTCTCTTCATTTAAAATAGCATTCAACAAAGTAGATTTCCCCACATTGGGTTTCCCAATAATAGCAACGGGAATACCATATTTTATCACATTCCCAATTTTAAAAGACTCTATCAGTTTTTGAATCTCTGCATCAAGTACATCCAATAATTCGACCAATTTTGATCGGTCGGCAAACTCCACATCTTCCTCACTAAAATCAAGTTCTAACTCAATCAAGGAAGCAAAATCAAGCAATTGTTGCCGTAATTTTTTTATTGTTTCGGAATATCCACCACGCATTTGATCCAAAGCCAATTGATGACTGGTTTTTGAATTGGAAGCAATCAAATCAGCTACAGCTTCGGCCTGTATCAAATCAAATTTATTATTCATAAACGCCCTGAACGTAAACTCACCGGGCGTAGCCATCGAAGCACCATTATTTATCAGGCATTCTAAAATACGCTGCTGAATGTAAATTGAACCATGACAACTAATTTCAATCACATCTTCGCCGGTATATGAATGGGGTGTTTTAAAAAGGCTCAGCAAAACTTCATCTATCAACTCCCCTTTTTCTTCAATACTTCCATAATGCAGACTGTGCGATTTAAAGTCCTTAAGATTTTTTTCGGTCTTCTTTGAAACAAAAATCATGGAAGCAATATCAATAGCTTTTGGTCCCGATAAGCGAATGGATGCAATAGCTCCAGCACCTGCAGGACTGGCTATTGCACAAATTGTTTTATTATCCGATAAACTCGAGCTATTGTAAATCATACCACAAAATTACTAATACAAAAGTAGCTATTTATTTCAGAAATAATTTAAAACAATGTACCTTTGTTCGTAAGATAAAATTCAAAAAACTACAAATACTAAACATACATGAGCATCTTAGTTAGCAAAGATTCGAAAATACTTGTACAAGGATTTACAGGTGGAGAAGGGACTTTCCACTCGCAACAAATGATTGATTATGGAACTAATATAGTTGGTGGAGTTACCCCTGCCAAAGGTGGTCAAATGCATTTAGGGCTACCTGTTTTTAATACTGTTGAGGAAGCTGTAAAAGCTACCGGAGCTGACACCTCAATTATTTTTGTTCCTCCGGGATTTGCTGCCGGAGCCATTATGGAAGCTGCACAAGCAGGCATTAAAGTAATTGTGTGTATTACGGAAGGTATCCCGACAAAGGACATGATAAAAGTAAGCTCTTTTCTTTGCAATTTGGATTGCCGTTTAATTGGTCCTAATTGCCCGGGTATTATTACTCCCAATGAAGCTAAGGTTGGAATTATGCCGGGCTTTATTCACTCAAAAGGAAATGTAGGAATTGTTTCCCGATCAGGAACTTTGACCTACGAGGCTGTTGACCAATTAACTAAATTAGGACTTGGACAAAGTACAGCTATTGGTATTGGTGGCGACCCAATTATTGGCACAACCACGAAAGATGCTGTTAAATTATTTATGGATGATTCGGATACTAAAGGCATTGTAATGATTGGTGAGATTGGTGGAAACATGGAAGCAGATGCAGCTGAATGGATTAAAGAAAACGGTAGTAAACCAGTAGTTAGTTTTATTGCCGGCGCAACTGCTCCAAAAGGTCGTACCATGGGTCATGCAGGAGCTATCATAAGTGGTAAAGATGACACCGCCCAAGCCAAAAAAGAAAAACTCAGAAGTTGTGGAATTCACGTGGTTGATTCTCCGGCTGAGATTGGAACAAAAATGAAGGAAGTACTTTCTTAATATAAAGGGGTGACACCCCTTTAATTTTTCAAACATAGGTATATGTTCGAATTTCACAAAGACAAAGAACGATATTTTAACATTCAATATCTGATATCAAAAGAATATATTATTCCTTTTGTAGCTAGCTTTTGCAATTTAAGCAAAGAGCTCAAAGTACTGGAAATTGGCTGTGCCGAAGCTGGAGTTTTAAAAGTTTTTTTAGAGAAAGGTCATCGTTGTACAGGGATTGAACTCAACTCTTCTCGAACTGAGCTGGCGAAAGAGTTTCTGAAAGAAGATTTTGCAAACGGTCGTGTTGATTTTATCAATAAAAATATTTATGATATTGACACCAAGAAAGACCTACCCCACCTCTTTGATCTTATCATTTTAAAAGATGTTATTGAGCACATCCCCGATCAGCAAAAGTTTTTTCAACAAATAAAGGATTTTTTAAATCCGGGTGGCAAGATATTTTTTGGTTTTCCTCCATGGCAAATGCCTTTTGGCGGACATCAACAAATGTGTGATAACAAACTGGCTTCTACCCTTCCATGGTATCATATACTCCCAAAAGCTGTGTATAAACAAATGCTAAAGCTTTTTGGTGAGAAAAAAAGAAAAATTGATTCACTGCTTGAAATAAAAGAAACCGGAATTTCAATTGAGCGATTTGAACGGATCACAAAAAAAACAGGATTCCAGATTCTTTCAAGAAAGTTTTATCTGATCAATCCTATTTATAAGTATAAATTTAATTTAAAAAGTCGGGGACAATTTGGCTTTATTAGCCACAGTCCATACTTGAGAAATTTTTTCACGACAACAGCCTTCTATTTGATAAGCACCAAAACCCAAACATCAAATAACAAATAATTATCAAGCTCCAAATTCCAAACAAAAAATCCCAACACAATATTGAAGCATTGGGATTTGTAATTTATTTGAAATTTGTTTTTTGAATATTGGAATTTTAAGATTTTAAAATCCCAATCTCTCTCGAAGTAACTTATAACCACTGGCACTCACTTTAAGTTGAGCATCATTTTTTAAAACTACCACATGACTATCTTTTTCGTAACGCTCAATTTTATTCATTTCGGCCATGTTTAAAATAAACGAACGATGAATGCGTACAAACTGATGGTGATCAAGATGACTCTCGAAATACTTCATCGTTTTTTCTTTTAAGTACCTTCCATCTGCTGTATGAATCATCACATAATCATCAGCAGCTTCAAAATATTGAATATCCTTTACCGGAATAACCTGAATTTTTTGAGCCGTACGAACAGCAATACGATTGATTAATTCAGTAGAATCGTCAACGGTTTGAATTAATTTTTTATTCTGACTCTCAACAGCTTCACTTTTTTCCAACTTCTGTTTAATCTTTTCAATGGCTTGGGCAAAACGATCACGAGAATAGGGCTTTAAAAGATAGTCAACCGCATTCATCACAAAAGCTTTAATTGCAAATTGATCGTAAGCTGTTGAAAAAACAATTAAGGGTTTGGGGTCGATTAATTCCAGCATTTCGAAACCGGTAAGTTTTGGCATTTGGATATCCAAAAAAACCACTTCGGGTTTGTATTCCTGTATAACCTGAATGCCTTTAAATCCATCAGAAGCTTCGGCAATTACATCAAATTCCGGGAATTTTGAAATATAATGCAATAATAAATCCCTTGCAGGTTGTTCATCGTCAATAATTATGGTGCGTATTTCACTCATTTGTTTGGGTTAATAAAGGTATGAATAATTGTACTTCAAATTCGTTTTCAGTTTTAATGATCTTCAACAGATCGCTATGTTTATAAATTAACTTTAAGCGTTCACTTATATTTTTCAAGCCAATACCGGCTCCTTTTTTAACGTTTGTACTCTTCTCATAATTGTTTAATATACGAATAAAAACATGATCTGATTTATAAACACATTCTGTACGAATAATAATTGGTTCAGAACTCTCATATACTCCATGCTTAAGTGCATTTTCGTATAGCGGCTGCAATATCATAACAGGAATATATGCATCGTAGCATAAGTCACTTACTTCAAACTTAAAGTGTAATCTATTGCCAAACCTAATTTTTTCAATATCCAAATAACGTTGAATATTTTCCAATTCCTGTTCAAGTTTTGTAAAGCGACTATCATCTTTCGAAACAGTATATCTCAAGAAGTCTGATAATTTAATAATCATTTCCTGCGCCTTGGCCGAATCAGAAATAGTAAGTGAACTAATGCTATTTAAACTATTAAATAAAAAGTGAGGATTGATTTGTGACTTCAGTAGATTCAGCTCGCTTTCGCTAACCATATCAATTAACTTAAGTTCTTTGGTTCTGCGTTCTTGTAAATCATTATAATAGAGAAGCAAATAATAAATTAGAGATATAATAAAATACAAAAACACCGCACTAATAATACGCCAGGGAATAGTTTCTTCCAAAAAATCATAATAAAATGTACTCACAATAAACACATTAAGAAGATAGCTTCCAAGAGCAATCCAGATTACTGTAATCAGTATTAAACTTGCAAGATGGTTAATTAGCAATGATAAAACAGAAGATCGTGATGGGCTGTTATACCTCGCAACATACCATAAAGCCAAGCTAAGTATGGCAAATATGGTATTAAATACTATTGAATCGATCCAGGCATGTAATGAATCAACATCGTAAAACCAGTATAAGACCAAAAAATGAACTCCAATTAACATGGTCCAAATTAGGAGAAAGATCAGTACTGCTTTTTTATTTCCAACAATTGGATGTACCATTATTTCTTAATAGCTTTTAATATCGCCTCCGCCAAAAATAGCAACTCCTTTAATTATAATCTTGCTTTTGGCCTCATCAGACTTTTTAATAATAGTACGTTTATCTTCAAACGCTCCAAAAATCGAAACTACATCAACATGAATCAACCAGTCGGAAGGTACAATTAGTGACATTCCACCAAAAACACAAACAACTTCCAAGACGTGTTGTTCACCTTCTCCAAGCTCAGCCTGTGTCAAATCAATCTCAGCACCCCCAAAAATATTGGTGATTTTACCACCAATAAATTTCTGATTAGCAATTTTTCGCTTCGATCCTCCAAAAATATTTACTTCATCCAAATAGCCTGAGTCATAAGCATCCTGACCCATATGGTTCGAATGAGCAGACCATGGATAATTCCCTGAACGGTGAAAGAGTATTAATGACAGCCCAACAATGATCAATAATACAGGCCAAAATAAACTCATAAAATTGAATGGGAAATCAAAAATATCAGGTAAGAGAAAGAAACCCCCAACGGCAATTAAAATATAACCTACAGGTTTTACTTTATGGTTCATAATTTGTATCAAGCCAATTATAATTAATATCATTTGCCATGAAAAAAGAATATGGCGAATATTGTACGACAGAATATCGAAATTAGAGGCCAGTATTAATACACCAAAGAATATTGCTACCACTCCCAGAACAACCCTTCTATTTTTTACATGTGGTATTTTATTATCATTTAAATTTTCCATTTTATATTTCTATTAAATAATATACTGCAAATATATCACAGTCTGTCATTTATAAAAAATATTTTTCGGCGAATGCGGGTTTGAATCGGGTAAATTCATTTTTTTATACTTTTACCGAAAATTAAATCCGATTATGAGCAACTTCTATAATAGCGAACAAATCAACTTAGCCAGATGGGCAAAAGCACTTTCACATCCTGCCCGAGTTCATATTATGCAGCATTTATCTAAGCAATCTTGTTGCTATAGTGGCGATTTAGCTGAAGATCTCCCTATTGCTCGCTCAACGTTATCACAACATTTAAAAGAATTAAAAGCAGCCGGTTTAATTCAGGGAGAAATTAATCCGCCGAGAATTAAGTATTGTATCAACAAAGATAATTGGGAAATTGCAAAAAAGTCTTTTAAAAGCTTTATGAATTTGTAAAAAAAATTTATCTTTGTTTCGTATTTTTACGAAATACTAATTAAAACAATAAATACAATGATTATAAAAGTATTGGGGACAGGCTGTACTAAATGCAAAACAATGGAGAAGGCGACCCGTCAGGCTGTTGAAGAAATGGGAATAAAAGCTGAGATAATTAAAATTGAGGATATCCTTGAGATCATGGGATATGGCGTAATGCGAACTCCTGCTTTGGTTATTGATGAGAAAGTTGTAATGTATGGAAAAATGCTGTCTGTTAAAGAAATTATTGAACTCATAAATAAAGCATAAAATGAAAAAAAACATTCTATTATTGATCGGAATTGCAATTGCATTTTTATCAGCGGAAGCACAACAAACAGAAGAAAAATCTTTAAAACAGGAAATCACATCAAAAGTTGATGTTTATTATTTTCATGGTGATCGCAGATGTAAAACCTGTAAGGCTGTTGGTTCAGTTACACTTGAGTATTTAAAAGAAGCATACGCAAAAGAAGCCGAAGCAGGCATAGTAAATTTTCATGATGTGAATTATGATCAGGCTGAAAACAAAGAATTAGCCGAAAAGATGGAAGTATCCGGCTCGAGTTTACTGGTTAAAAAAACTCAAGGAACCTTAGTAAGAGTTGAAAACATAACCAACTTAGCTTTCATGTATGCCATTGCAAACCCTGACAAACTAAAAAGTACTATCAAAAAAGAAATTGACGAAATCATCTGATGAATAGCCTGATTGAACTTTTCCAAAACACTAACATT
>JAOZQX010000221.1 GCA_029931995.1 Bacteroidales bacterium | reverse complement strand
ATTTTACCCGAAAATTTTTCAACGGCTGCACTTTTATTTGTTACCTGTTTGGTTTTAATGTTTATTGGCCGTGTAAACCTAACCTATATTTTATCCCTTGTAGGAATAGGAATTGTTGCCTTGGTTATTTTTATCCTCATTTTATACAATATGCCCGGCGAAAAGCAAGGCCGTTTGTGGACGTGGAAAAATCGTATTGAAAATTTTGTAAATCAAGATGCTGATTCGGAAAGTAATTATCAGGTTGAACAATCAAAGATAGCTATTGCTTCCGGTGGATTTATTGGAAAAGGACCGGGAAATAGTACCCAGCGTAATTTTCTTCCTCATCCATATTCCGATTTTATTTTTGCCATTATTGTCGAAGAATATGGTTTGCTAGGAGCTTCATTTGTAGTGTTGCTATACTTGATTTTATTTTTCAGAGCGGTAACAATAGTTAGCAAGATCCCGCAAAATTTTGGAGCATTTTTAACGATTGGAGTAAGTTTTATTTTAGTGTTTCAAGCAATGATAAATATGGCCGTTGCTGTTAATTTGTTGCCGGTAACAGGTCAGCCGCTTCCTTTGGTGAGTATGGGCGGAACCTCAATTTGGTTCACTTCTTTATCCATCGGAATTGTTTTAAGTGTAAGTAAAGAAATTAATAACCCAACAATAAAAAAGCATCAATTATATGCAGAAGAAGAGTAAAAATATAATCATCAGCGGCGGAGGTACGGGAGGTCATATTTTCCCCGCCCTTGCTATTGCAAATGCAATTAAAAAGCGTTTTGCTGATGCAAATATTTTGTTTGTTGGGGCAAAAGGCCGAATGGAAATGAGCAAAGTTCCGGAAGTCGGATATCCGATTAAGGGCTTGTGGATTAGTGGAATTCAGCGTAGGTTGACCATTAAAAATTTGTTGTTTCCATGCAAACTTTTATTCAGCCTTATTAAGGCAAACAGAATTATTAAAAAGTTTAAACCAAATATTGTGATTGGTGTTGGTGGTTATGCCAGTGGCCCTACTCTTAAAATGGCTAATCGAAAAAAAATTGCTACGCTTATTCAAGAGCAAAATTCATTTCCGGGAATCACAAACCGTTTGCTTGCAAAAAAGGTTAATCGTGTTTGTGTGGCTTACGAAGGTTTGGAAAAATATTTTCCGGCTGACAAAATTGTTTTTACCGGAAATCCTGTGAGGGAAGAGGTGATAAATATTCAAGGAAAACTTAATGAAGCTCAAAATTTCTTTGGATTAGAATCTGACAAAAAAACGATTTTGATAGTTGGTGGAAGTCAAGGGGCAGTTTCAATTAATAGGAGTATTGCTGCAAATTTAAGTGTGTTTGCAGAAAATAATATTCAGCTTATTTGGCAAACAGGTAAATTTTATGTTGATGAGGCTATGGATTTGGTTGGGGGTCTTGATCACGTAAAAGTTCATGAATTTATTGGGCGAATGGATTTGGCTTATGCTGCTGCTGATTTAGTAATTTCCAGGGCTGGAGCCATTGCTATTTCGGAATTATCGTTGGTAAAAAAACCAGTGATTTTTATACCTCTGCCATCGGCAGCCGAAGACCATCAAACCAAAAATGCAAAAGCATTGGCAAAAAAAAATGCAGCATACATTATAAAAGATTCGGAAGCTGTGAACGAATTGTCGAATTTATTGACATCACTAATAAAAGACGATAAAAAATTAAAAGAACTTTCAAATAATATTTCAGCATTTGCATCGCCAAATGCTACAGGTTTAATTGTTGATGAAATTGAAAAACTGATTAAATAAAATGGAAATCGGGCAGGTGAAAAATATGTATTTTCTTGGCATTGGAGGCATTGGAATGAGTGCCTTGGCTCGATACTTCAATAAATTGGGAGTGGTGGTTAGTGGCTATGACAAAACTCAAACTACTTTAACCGGTCAATTACAAGCTGAGGGAATCAGCATTCATTTTGAAGACAAACCATCATTAATCCCTGAAAATATTGAAATGGTAGTTTATACTCCTGCCATCCCCAAAGAAACAAAAGAATTAAATTTCATTAAGGAAAAACAAATTCCGCTGTATAAACGATCAGAAATTCTTGGCGAAATCACAAAGAATAAATTTACTGTTGCCATTGCCGGAACCCATGGTAAAACAACAATTTCTTCGATGCTTGCACATATTTTTTGTGAAGCAGGTGTAAAAGTAACAGCTTTAATTGGAGGTGTAGTCAACGGCTACAATAGTAATTTTATTGGTGATGTAAATGGAGATATTTTTGTTGTTGAAGCAGACGAATTTGATCGGTCATTCCTAACTCTTCATTCAAATATAGCTTTGATTAGCTCAATGGATGCCGATCATTTGGATGTGTATGGGTCAAAAAAACAGCTGCACGACTCATTTGAATTATTTGCGAAAAATATCAAGCTGGATGGCAAATTGGTTTTGAAAAAAGGATTATATCTTGATGTTGGCAACATAGAAAAATGGAGTTATTCATTGCTCGATGAGGCAGATTTTAACTGCAGTAGATTTGAAATTAGTGATGGATCTTATTCTATTGATTTGAAATTATCAAATAAAGTAATTGGGAGAATTGATTTCAAAACTCCAGGTTGTCATAATGTAGAAAATGGCATTGCTGCATCAGCTATTGCATCTTTATACGGCATAAAACTTGAACAAATTAAGCAAGGTCTTGAAAGCTATCAGGGTGTGAAACGCCGTTTCGAAATTGTTCTGAAAAATAAAGATTTGGTGTACATTGATGATTACGCCCACCATCCGGAAGAATTAAAAGCCTGCATTTTATCTGTAAAAGAGTTATATCCGGATAAAAAAATTACGGGCATTTTCCAAGCTCATTTGTATAGCCGTACTCGCGATTTTGCAAATGAATTTGCCAAAAGTTTGGACTTGTTGGATGAGGTCGTAATCATGGATATTTATCCCGCAAGGGAACTCCCAATCGAAGGTATTAATGCGCAGTTTTTATTAAATAAAATTAGTCACGAAAGAAAATATTATAAGAATGCAGAAGAAATTCCTGCTTTTATTTTAGAGCAGAAACCAGAAGTATTATTAACTCTTGGGGCAGGAAATATTGATCAGATTGTTGAACCGCTTAAAAATATTTTATCGGCAAAATGAAACGCTTTTTAAACATATTGTTTGGAATTGTTGTGCTCTTGGCTATGGCATTTGCCGTTCATTTTGTTAATATTAAGCAGAAAGGAATTGTGGTTCAAGAGTTGGAGATTAGCATCCGATATGTGGGGCCAGATATCTTTTTAAGAAAGGCAGATGTGGAACAAATGATAGCGGATAAAATTGGTGATGTATTTACGAAAAACATTGTGAATTTGGAGATCAAGGAAATTGAATCCTTGATTGCAAGAAATCCTTATGTGTGGAAAGTACCGGGATTTACAAGTATTAATGGAAGGCTCTTGATCGACATTATTCAGACAATCTTTTGCAGTATATAAAAGCTATTCAAT
>JAOZQX010000220.1 GCA_029931995.1 Bacteroidales bacterium | reverse complement strand
TGATCTTTTCGACCCATTTGTGAATGACATCAAGACCCCATGAATCCCCGTAAGGGTTTCCAAAACTCATTGCCAGATATATAATGGCTTCCTTATTATTCCTCTCACAGATTTCAATAATGTCATCCATGATCGATTCTGATTTTTCAAAATCAGCATTAATGTTTTTTTGCAGAAAAGTAGGTGAAATTGAAAAGGGGTAAATAATTTGATCGATTTGATTAAAACCAGCTGCCTTTTCTGCTCCTTTTTCATTTACAACCAAAACCATTATTTTTGATTTTGAATCAGACAAATCCAATCCTTTAATCACCTCAGCAGTATCAGCCATTTGTGGAACAACTTTAGCAGAAACAAAAGACCCGATATCAATAGCATCAAACCCAACTTTTAGTAAGGCATTTATATAATTAACCTTTTTTTGAGTTGGGATAATGGGAGTTAAGCCCTGAAAACCATCCCGAACCGTTTCAATAATTTTTACCATAAAAAAAGCTGCCATTGATTATTCAACGACAGCTTAAAATTACTAATTTTTTAGATTATTGTCTTCCAGATAATTCTTTTGGAATCCTTCCGTTTTTAATGGACTCTGAACGAAGTGGGCGACCACAAATACGCTCAACCATTCTACCAATTTCTAAAACCTTATCAACATCCAAACCGGTATCTATTCCCATTTCATCCATCATCACAACCATATCTTCAGTTGAAACTAACCCAACTAAATTTGGATCTTTATAATAATAAGCACCTGTACCAGAAACGGGAACACCACTTACAAAATTAGCGGGCTGTCCGCCAGTACCTCCCATAGTCGATTCATAATTTGTCATCCCGGCTTGCAAAGCAGCTAATACATTAGCCAAACCCCATCCACGTGTTACATGAAAATGCACAATATGTTTTTCCGGATTTGGAATGGCATCCAGCAACATGGAGTAATATTGATAAACTCGATCGGGTGAGGCAGAACCATCATGATCGGCATGTTCCACGTCATCAGCTCCTAAGTCCAACCAACGCTTAGTAAAATCAATGGCTTTCGACATTTCAGTTGGGCCTTCAATTGGGCAACCCCAAATTGTACTTACCGTGCCATTTACCTTAATTCCTGCATCATGGCATTTAGGAATCCATTCTTCGCACATTTTAAAGTACTGCTCAATGGTTATACCAGAATTTTTCATTTGATGCGATTCGCTAGTTGAAACCATTACCAAAATCCGGTCTGGCCCCCAGCCTTCTTTTTTAGCCTGAATAGCACGCTCAATGGCTCGCTCACGAATTGTAATAGCTGTAACAGAAACATCATCAAGTAAGTGTTTAACTTTCTTACTAGCATGCAATTTTTTCATTAAATCATCTGCATCGGAAAACTGGGGCATCCCCCTGGGGTTTCCGAAATTAGTGGATTCAATATGTTTGAACCCAGCCAGAATAAGTTGCTCCATTACCCAGAGTTTCGCCTCGGTAGGAATAAATTGCTCTTCGTGTTGAAATCCATCTCTTACAGTAATGTCACCAATGGTAACTTTTTTGGGATAATTCATCATGTTTTCTCTATTTATATTAAATATAATTTATTAGGTTTTTATTCTTATATTGCTTTGTTTTATCAACTTACAGCCTCAATATGAGAGCAATAAATCAGTATAAAAAAACAGCAAGTACCTGTTAACCAATTAGCAAACCAAAAATTTTCAAAAGTGAAAAATTTTGTCTATTATTGCATTATTGAGTTGTTAACCGAGTAACAACTGGGAATAAAAATACAAAAAAAATATTGTTTTTGTATTTATTTTGAAAAAAATGTTCATCAAAATACTAGAAAAGTGTTTAAACTAGAATCAAAAATCGACACGAACTCTACTGAGTTTAAGGCTAACAAGAAAGCTTACTTAGAGCTTTTAGGCAAGTACAAAGAGATTCATAAGAATGTAACCAAAGGTGGATCTCAATCCGCAATCGAAAAACACAAATCCAGAGGCAAGTTATTGGCACGCGAGCGAATCGATAAATTGATCGATCCGAATACACCATTTTTGGAATTGAGTTCGTTGGCTGCTTATGGTATTTTCGACGAAGGACATCCTTCGGCCGGAATTGTTACCGGTATTGGGGTTATCCAAGGTCGCGAAACCATTATCATTGCTAATGATGCAACCGTAAAAGGTGGAACTTATATCACAGAAACCATCAAAAAACATTTACGTGCGCAAGAAATTGCCATCGAAAATCACCTTCCTTGTGTTTATATGGTTGATTCGGGAGGAGTATTCCTTCCTGAGCAAGCCAATGTATTCCCCGATAAGGATCATTTTGGACGCCTATTTTATAATCAGGCACAAATGTCGGCTAAAGGAATTCCTCAGATTGCAATCGTGATGGGCTCCTGTACAGCAGGTGGTGCCTATGTTCCAGCTATGAGCGATGAAACCATCATCGTAAAAAACCAAGGAACCATTTTCTTAGGCGGACCTCCATTGGTAAAAGCTGCAACTGGTGAAGTTGTAACTCCTGAAGAATTAGGTGGTGCTGACGTTCACACTTCTGTTTCCGGTGTTGCCGATCATATGGCAGATAACGACACTCACGCCCTTCAAATTTGTCGTAATATTTTTGAAAATCTCGATAAAAATCAAAAACAAGTTCTGGATTTAGCTCCCATCGAAGAACCTGCTTACGACCCCGAAGAATTATATGGTATTGCTCCAATTGATTTACGTAAAATGGTTGATCCAAAAGAAATCATTGCTCGTATTGTGGATGGCAGTAAATTCCATGAATTTAAAGAACGATACGGAAAAACATTGGTTACCGGATTCGCCCGCATTATGGGATTCTCGGTAGGTATTATAGCAAATAATGGCGTATTATTTTCAGAAGCTGCTTTAAAAGGAACACATTTTATTGAGCTTTGTACTTCTCGCAAAATTCCTTTGATATTCCTTCAAAATATTACCGGATTTATTGTAGGTAAAGATTTTGAACGTAAAGGAATTGCTAAAGATGGAGCCAAATTAGTACACGCTGTTTCTAATGCAAATGTTCCAAAATTCACAGTTATGTTTGGTGGTTCGTTTGGTGCCGGTAACTACGGTATGGCCGGAAGAGCTTTTGGCCCACGCTTATTATTTATGTGGCCCAATGCAAAAATCTCAGTAATGGGAGGACCGCAAGCAGCCAATGTTTTAATTACTGTAAAACAAGACCAATACAAAGCAAAAGGAAAAGAAATGCCTCAAGAAGAAATTGACAAACTTCGCGAAAGCATTATGAAAAAATACGATCATGAAGGTTCGGCTTATTACAGTACAGCTCGTTTGTGGGATGATGGAATCCTTGATCCGGTAAATACTCGTCAAGCATTGGCCATGGGTATTTCCTCATCATTAAACAAACAGTTTGATGACCAAAAATACGGTGTGTTCAGAATGTAATTATTTAAGAACCTTTTGAATGAAAGACTATCAAAACATA
>JAOZQX010000219.1 GCA_029931995.1 Bacteroidales bacterium | reverse complement strand
CATTAAGTAATACCTAAAAAAGAACTAAATTAAATTTTCATGTACGACATCATTGAATTAAACGGCAAGTTGGTTTCAGAACTACGAGAGATAGCCAAAAGCCTTAATATTCCAAAAGCAGATAAAATGCTTAAACAGGATCTGATTTACAAAATATTGGATTATCAAGCCTTAAATCCCACCGAAGAGGTTTTGGAAAAAGAAAAAAAAGAAGCAAAAAAATCGCAAAGAGGAAAACGCTCTCGGATTACACGTGGAGCTGAAAAGGTTGAGCCTACTGCAAAGCCTAATTTACCTAAAGAAGAGCAGAAAACTGAAGAAAAAAAGAATGAAATAAAGCCAATAGAAGATTCAAAAGAAACTGCTCCTCAATTAAAAAGAACAAAATTCCCAGAAAAAACCAAGACTGAAGATACTCGAAAAACATTTACACCTAAAAGTGATCAAAAACAAGGCGAGAAAGATTTTGTTAAAAAGCCTGAAATTGAAGTGAAGAGGGACGAATTTTTATTTGAACTCGAAGGTATTGTTTCGAGCGAGGGTGTTTTAGAAATTATGCAAGATGGTTACGGATTTCTTCGTTCATCAGATTATAATTATTTAAATTCTCCTGACGACATTTATGTTTCTCAATCGCAAATTAAATTATTTGGCTTAAAAACGGGTGATACTGTTCGCGGAACGATCCGCCCGCCAAAAGAAACTGAGAAATATTTCCCACTAATTAAAGTTGAGTTGATTAATGGTCGCCGACCAGAAGAAGTAAGAGACAGAATTCCATTTGATTTCCTCACCCCTCTTTTCCCAGACGAAAAATTAACACTTACAGGACATGCACAAGAAACTATTTCTACACGTGTAATCGACTTGTTTGCACCTATTGGAAAAGGACAGCGTGGATTAATTGTTGCTCAACCTAAAACAGGTAAAACTGTTTTATTAAAAGAAATTGCGAATGCAATTGCAGCCAACCACCCCGAAGCATATTTAATTGTTTTATTGATTGATGAGCGTCCGGAAGAGGTTACAGATATGGCTCGTAGCGTAAAAGCAGAGGTTATTTCATCAACTTTTGATGAGCCTGCTGATCGCCACGTAAAAATTGCAAACATTGTGTTGGAAAAAGCAAAACGTATGACCGAATGTGGCCATGATGTAGTAATACTGCTTGATTCAATTACTCGTTTAGCAAGAGCGTATAATACGGTATCTCCTGCTTCGGGTAAAGTTTTATCGGGTGGTGTTGAAGCTAATGCACTGCAAAAGCCAAAACGTTTCTTTGGTGCTGCACGTAAAATTGAAAAAGGTGGTTCGCTAACTATTATTGCCACTGCCCTTACAGAAACCGGATCGAAAATGGATGAAGTTATTTTTGAAGAGTTTAAAGGAACCGGTAATATGGAGCTCCAACTCGATCGCAAACTATCTAATAAACGTATTTACCCTGCGGTTGATCTTGTAGCTTCAAGCACTCGTAGAGAAGACTTATTGCTTGATAAAGAAACCTTGCAACGGATTTGGGTATTAAGAAATCATTTGGCCGATATGAATCCACTAGAAGCTATGGGATTCTTAAAAGATAAACTGAAATTTACTCAAAGTAACGAGGAATTTTTAATCTCGATGAATAGTTAAAGAGAACAACTGAGATATAGAAGGCTGTTTCCGCATGGAGGCAGCTTTTTTTTATTATTAAGCTGCATTGAAATATACGTCATTCTGAAAAATGTGTAGCATTTATTCAGAATCTAAATCATCTTTAAATTCAATATTGTATTTTTTCGCCAGATAGATCATTAATTCCTCATCCATTGGATCATCTGGGTCTAAGGAATCCAAAAAACAATGACACCAACCTGCATCAAAAGTCATACGGCCACGATACTCCCCTTTTTCGTATTCAAAATAATAATAAAGTCTTTCATTATCAAAGAAAAAGAAAAATTCCAATTGTATATCACTATCAGGGTAGGATATAAATAATTTGGGTGGAGCATTTTGTTTAATATTAAAAGGCAACATATCTTGAAACCACTTAAAGACCTGCTCTGCAGTTGGTATATCTTCTTCTTTATAAAGAATGGATTTTAATTTTGCGCCCGTATTGGATAAACGACTTTTGATAAGATTATTCTGTATTTTTGTAAACGTCATTTTGTGCTAATCGAAATAACAATAGTCTTTTGCATATCCTTTCCAATTAATAGATTTTACAGCCTCCTCGATAATGCTTTCAATGGATTTATTATTTGGATAACCCCCAAACCAATTCACAATTAATCTCGATTGATCGCCCTCTCCTATGGGTTCCGAATCGAGCAAAACAGAATATAGTAGTGGTGGTAGTTTTGTGTTTAAATCACTTTCAGTGACCTGAATTGTATATTCTTTCCTGTTTTCCCAGGGAGAGCAAGCACTAGCAAATACTCTTTTATTTAACTCACGGCCATATCTACCTTCCAATATGCCTTCATAAGTTCCTTTAAAGTAAAAGGCCTTAACGCTTACACTTGTATTATCTTTGAGTTTTAAAGAAATCATTTTGTTCATTCTTTTAGTCTTATGCACGGACAAGATGTCTGCGCCAGCGGGGAGAATTAATTTAACTCAACATCTGATTTAATTAATTCTGTTACGTTGATCGTGGGTAGAAGAAATTGATTAAACTCTGTGTTTTCAGTTTTGGAGTGTAATATTCCTCTTAATGTACCAATAGTTAGCATTACCAAATGACATGCAAAACCCTGTGGAAGAATTATATTTTCACTTTCTTTTCGCATAGCTTTCCAAGCTGACTCTTCAATTTCAAAGTGATTTCCAGCCTCAATGATTAAAAACGGATTATTATTCTGCTCAAATTGAATCTTAACAAAAGCGGCTATATATTTATTTTCAGAATCCAAGCCAAAGTTTAAAGCAATTGACATTCCTACATCAGAATCGGTACCATCAAATGCTTCTTTAATAATGGCGAATTGCTCAGTTGTAACTTTATTTAACTGAAAACCTACTGAATCCACTTTATTCGTATCAGCCATAATTTACACAATTTTCATTTATTTCTGATTGTGAGTATACTTGCTCGTTGATTTTATAGGGTGTTTTTTGTTTTGCAACCTTAGCCCGTTTAGTATAAATATGCCAATCAACTTTCACTTTTTTAATAATATAATCTTTTGTAATTGAATGAGTATTAAATTCGATAGAAACCAAGTTAATTTCCAATGCTTGCTCAAGCTTAGAAATGGTTTCGAGGGTTAAATTTTCTTTGCCTTTAACTATTTTATTAACCTGCTGAGCGGAAACACCCATTAATGAGGCCAACTCAGTTTGCTTGATTTTCTTTTCTCGTAATGTTCTCAATACTTTAATGGCTATTTTTTGAGAATGCTTTAACCATGCCTTATTTTTCTGCCTGTCTTCAGCCTCGCTTAACCAATTTGAATCATTGGTTGCAATGCTTTTTAATTTGTCTATGTTTGCCATATTATTTATAATTCTAAAAATTCAATA
>JAOZQX010000218.1 GCA_029931995.1 Bacteroidales bacterium | reverse complement strand
TCCCCCGATGAATCGAGGGACTTTTTTTTGCCTTAATTAGAATGGATAAAATTTATTTTTATCAGAAAACTTTTGATTTAAAACTTTAAATTTGTTCGGATCAAATTAGATTCGTAAATTAGATTGAAATAGAAATCAATTATTATAAAACATCTGATTAAAATGGCAGACTTTAAAACAAACTACATGGGACTTGAGCTAAAAAATCCCATTATTGTTGGTAGCTCAGGACTAACTAACTCGGTTGAAAACATTATTGATATTGAAAAAAATGGTGCGGGTGCTGTTGTGCTGAAATCATTATTTGAAGAGCAGATAATGCAAGAAGTAAGTAAAACGATTTCGCAGGATGCACATACTTATCCCGAAGCTGCGGATTATATCAGTAACTACTCGAAAGATACTGCTGTTGGCAATTATATTAAACTCATAAAAGATGCAAAAGCAGCTGTAAATATTCCTGTGATTGCGAGTATAAACTGTGTGAGTTCAGTCGAGTGGATTTCATATGCTTCCAAAATGGAAGAAGCAGGTGCCGATGCCTTAGAACTGAATGTTTTTATAATGCCATCCGATCCTCATAAAAGTGGTGATGAGAATGAAAAAATGTATTTGGATATTATCCAAAAAGTTCAAAAAGTGATTTCTATTCCCATTGCTATAAAATTGAGTTATTATTTTTCCAGCTTGGCTAAAACGGCATTAAGTTTATCGTGGACAGGCATTTCGGGAATGGTGTTGTTTAACCGTTTCTTTTCACCTGATATCGATATTGATACGTTTGAAATTAAACCCACAAATGTTTTTAGTACCCCCGAAGAGCTTTCCACATCTTTGCGCTGGGTAGCCATGCTTTCCAGTCGTTTGCATTGCGATATTGCAGCTTCAACCGGAATCCATGATGGAACATCTGTTATTAAACAATTACTGGCCGGAGCCAAAGCAGTTCAAATAAGTTCGGTGCTTTATAAAAATGGATTTGGCGAAATTAAAACCATGCTCAGCGATCTTGAAAAATGGATGGAGAAACACAGTTTCAAATCTCTGGATGATTTTGTTGGAAAGATGAGCATTAAAGAAACTGATAACCCTGCGGCTTACGAGCGGGTGCAATTTATGAAATATTTCTCCGGAATTGAATAAAATCAAGAGCCTCATTCGAGGCCTTTTTTTATACTTTTACTCGTGTTTTTTTAGGGTGAAAGTACTTGATAGTTATCATAAACTTATTTTAGAATAAGATTTTGATTTACATTTGTTTGAAATACTAAACCATGAACTCGTTTTATTTAATCGGATTTATACAATCATTATTTGTTAGCTCACTTTTGCTGTTTAAAAAGCAAAAAATATTATCCGATTTTGTATTGGTGTTTTATATTTTAGTTCTTGGCTTTTTTCTGTTCTTTAATTATGCCGATGGTACAGATTTACTTTCTCATAATCCAATAATTTATTTACTCGATGTTCTTTATTGGACCCTTATCGGACCTCTTTTGTTTATATATATCGATTTAGTTGCAAGTGGAAAGAAAAAACTTCAAATCAATTATTTAATTCATTTATTGCCGACTATTATTGTTTTAGCCGGATTTTCTTCTTTCTTTTTTCAAGATGAGGTAACTAATATTTTTACATATAATCCGGGTATTAGTATTCATAGATTTTCAACTTTTGTTTGGTACTACAATTCTCCTTTATACTATTTAATTTGCCTTTATTTATTATATCGCCATAAATCAAGAGTTAAAGAAATATACTCGTTTACTAAAAATGTAGATTTGAGTTGGTTGTTTTATTTGGTGCATGGTTTTGCTGCTGTCTTGTTTTATGGATTGTTTATCGGTTATTTTGCGACCTGGTTTAATTTTTCTCTTCCTTTTGGAAGTGTGCATTATAATTGGTTTGTAATGATTATTTATATTTTTGGAATGGGATATTATGGCTTTCGCCAGAAAGGATTATTCTCAGCTGATTTGTTTAAAACAGGAGAATCTGACATTGTTCGTACCGATCAGAATCATAAAATATCAGTCTATAAAAAATCTACAATTGAAGAAGGGGAAGCGAAATTTCTGGAATCTACCTTAACAAAAATAATGGCTGAAGAAAAACCGTATTTAGATTGTGAGTTAGATTTAAGAGAGTTGGCTCAAAAATTAGATACCAGTCCACATAAACTCTCCCAACTCATAAATGAGCGTTTGGATTGTAATTTTTACGAGTTTGTAAATAATTATCGAATAGCTGAGGTGAAGAAGGCATTGATTGATCCAAAAAATAAGAACTTGAAAATAATGGCTGTTGCTTATGATAGTGGATTTAATTCAAAATCATCCTTCTACAACATCTTTAAAAAATATACCGGCTTAAATCCATCAAAATACAAAGAAGAATATTCTTCCTAAATAGTAGTCTATCTCGGCTTGTTTGGACTTGTTTCCAATATTCCCATCTTAAATTTGCAGTAAATATTTAAAATTAAAATGAGATGAAAAAAATTGTATTAGTAGCAGCAATTTGTTGTTTTGTAAGTCTGGCTTTTGCCCAAACGCCTGTACAACCTATCGGGATCGGTGAGCAATTAGGCGATTTTGAATTGAAAAGTTTTCAAGGCGAAACTTTTAATACTGCCAACTTAATTGGAAAAAAGAATGTTATGTTTATTTTTCCAAGGGGTTTAGTTTTGCCAGATCTATGGTGTCCAATCTGTTATTATCAGTATGCAGAAATAGCTAAATTGGATAAGGAAATGAACTTACGTGAGAAGTATGATTTGGAAATATTATATATGCTTCCGTACCCCCAAGACTCTGTTAAACTATGGCATGCAGCCGCTGAAAAAGGCTTAAATACTGTAGAAGGCTGGAAAGACCCGAAAAGTTATAAAGAAGTAACTGCCGGGGTTCAAGGATGGATTGACTATTGTAAGGAATTTTTCCCTGATACATTTGAGTTGAAAGATGCTAAACTTGAACTTCCAATTCCTGTTTTAATGGATGAAGATAAAGCAGTATCAAAAGGTATGGCTTTGTTTACTCAAGAATGGGGTGGAACCAATGCTGCACAAAATATGCCAACTGTATTCATTATCGATAAAGAAGGTAAGGTGATATTTAAGTACCATAGTCAATATACAAATGATCGACCTCCGGCTAGTTATTTAGTTGAGATAATGGATAGGATATTGTAAAGGATTAATTATTGACTGATGCGTGAACTCTTTATTCGGGATTTATTCTTCGGGTAAAGAGTTCTTTATATATTTTACCAATTGGTATATCTGCTTTTTTTATTCGTATCTGCGTCGATTCAATCTTCTCAACTTTGTTCAATGCTACAATAAAAGACTTGTGTACCCTGCAAAATAATTCATCCGGAAGCTCTTTTTCTTTCCTAACATAATTGATAGGTGTATATAGAATATAGTCAAATATCTCATTTTTAAAAATACAGTTCCCGGTTCCCATGATGTCATTGAAAGGATTTCGAGGTTTTTCAATAAGCCGATAGATCCTGT
>JAOZQX010000217.1 GCA_029931995.1 Bacteroidales bacterium | reverse complement strand
AAGAAAGTAGTCTTAAAAATACTTCAGCCCGAATCTGATAAGGGAACTATTGTTCAAGGGACTGTGATTGATGCAATTACGGAACGTCCATTATTTGGCGCAACAATCCGATTAAAAGACTCAAAACCATTGGTTGGCACAACCACTGATTTTGAAGGGAAATATGCTCTTGTCCTAAATAATGCAAGCTCCTTAGATACTGTCATAATATCTCATTTAGGTTATGACTCTTACATGCTGGGAGTAACTGAAAGCTGTCGAGATAAGGTGTACAAGTTAGTTTCAAGATCAATGGACTTGCAGGAAGTTTTAGTAAAATGGAATGACCCTAAAGAACTACTTATTAGAGCATTAAAAGCTGCTGGAGATAACTACCCTGACAAACCTTCACAATTGCGTGTTTTTTACAGAGAAAGCTTGAAAAGAAATAATAAATATATGCTTTACGTGGAAGGTTTGCTCGATGTTTATAAATCTAATTACCGTTCAGCTTTTAGTCAGGATCAAGCTAGGTTATTGCAGCTAAGAAAATTTACAAATATCCAATCAAACGATACAATACTTTTTAAACTTCAGGGAGGAGTTGATGCTGTTTTAGATTTAGACTTATTACGAAATCCCCTTTCCTTTTTAGCATTATATGGCTTGGCTAATTATGAATACACTTATGAAGGAGTTGATCTCATTGAAGAAAAAAACACCTACAAAATAGGATTTGAACCCAATATTAATAATCCGTATAGAGATTATACGGGTACTATTTATATTGATCAACAGTCGATGGCTATTATAAAAGTGACATTCGATTTGACAAAGGAGATTCTTGAAAAGTTAGGATATAGTATTGTTACGAAATCGAAACCAAAAGTTTTTGTTATGCCTATCTCGATTGGGTATAGTGTTGATTACAAACAAGATAATGGAAGATATTATGTTAATCATGTTTCTGGTGATATGCTTTTAAAAGTAAAGCATCGAAGAAAAATTCTTTCATCTCGATATAAAATTCAGTTTGAGATGGTCACGACAGACATTACAACTACTGCTGTGACTAAATTTAAGAAAAAGCAGAAAGTCTTATCACGTCAAATACTTACAGATCTTAGAGGTTCTTATCTAGATGATTTGAATGAAAATTGGGATATTGGCACTTCTATTCTTCCTGAAAAAGATTTGGAAAAAGCACTTAGAAAATTCAGAGTTGAGGAACTTACATTTGAAGACAAAAACTAGTTCACGCTTTTATAATGACACTAATATTTGCTAGGCGTATATTACAAAAGTAAAGTGTGTAATTATTTTTCAGAAAAATATTCTTGTATAGTTGTGATTTCTGCATAGCTTTTTAAACTAGCTAATGTTGAATAGTGTACATCTATTGCTTCAATAATTGTGTTATTAAATTCAAGGTCTTTGGTTGTACAAGCATCTTCAACAACAGTGCAGTTAAAATTATAATCGTGAGCTGCGCGAGTAGCGGCCTCTAAGCACATATGAGTTTGCATACCCACAAGTACTACATCAGTAATTTTATGTTCTTTTAAATAATCCAAAAGATCAGTTCCTTTAAAAGCATTCACTTTATCTTTACTAATTATTTTTTCACCGGCTATGGGCTTAACATCCCGATGGATTTCACCGCCCGGTTCATAGTTATGACGAACATGAATAACTAATTGATTTGTTTCTCTGAAGTAATATAAAAGTTTTTGAGCATTTTGGCCTGCTTCCTCGGGTTCGTGAAGCTCAGAGTCTCCACCAGGGTAATAAAAATTTTGAATATCGATTATAATTAATGCAGTTTTTGTAGTTTCATCCTGAGCAAATAAGGTTATACTCATCAGAATAAAAAAAGTTAGTATAAGTTTTTTCATTGATTAGAAATTTTGACTAAGATAAAAAAACCCACGAATTTATTCGTGGGTTTTGAATGTAATAAGTTTAGAGTTTTACCAGATAATTGGTCTTTGTTCGGGTGTACGATAAAGAACATCTTCAGGATCAATTTCAAAGGTTTCGTAAAATTCAGGAACATTAAATAAAGCTCCGTTAACACGATACTCTCCCCATGGGTGAACATCTTCTTTTACTTTACGGATGAGTGCTTTTTCACGAATCTTGCCTCTCCAAATTGTAGCATAACTTAGAAAATATCTTTGTAAGTCAGTAAATCCATCAATTGGTGCAGGTTGTTCTTTTCCTTCTAAACTCATTCTATAAGCTTCTAATGAAATGGTTAATCCGCCAAAATCGGCAATATTTTCGCCTAAGCTTAATTTTCCATCAACATAAACATCTTCGGTTGCTTTGAATTCACTGTATTGATCGACCAAAAGTTGTGTTCTTTTATTAAACTCTTCAGCATCTTCTGGTTTCCACCAATCCATCATATTCCCATCTTTATTAAATTGCCTTCCTTGATCATCAAAACCATGAGTCATTTCATGTCCAATAACAACCCCAATTGCTCCATAGTTTACAGCATCATCTGCGTCTGGATTAAAGTATGGCGGTTGTAAAATACCTGCTGGGAAAGTAATGTCATTTTTAAGTGGTGAATAACCAGCATTTACAGTTTGTGGTGTAAATGGCCATTCATCGGGATCAATAGGTTCGGTATATTTCTTAAGATTTTTTTGAACACCAAAATAATTTGCACGACGAATATTTAAAATATATGCATCGCGTTTGATTTCTAACTTAGAGTAATCTTCCCATTTATCTGGATAACCAATTTTAACCTTCATATTTTCCAATTTGGCAAGGGCTTCCGTTTTTGTTTCATCACCCATCCACTCTAAATTCTCGATTCTGGTTTTCATTGCAACTTTAAGGTTTGCAACCAAAACTTCCATTTTTTCTTTTGAAGAAGGAGGGAAGTGTTTTTCGACGTAAAGTTGTCCGAGTAATTCACCAAGCATTCCGTTTGTAGTTTGTGTAACTCTTTTCCAACGATCTTGAATTTTTTCGCTACCCGATAAGAATTTTTGATAGAATTCAAAATCTTGATTTACAATCTCATCACTTAAATAATTTGCAGAACGATTTAGTAAATTCCATTTCAAATACACTTTTAAATTATCAATTGGAGTTGATCCTAGCAATTCATCAACAGCTGGGAAAAACTTTGGTGACATTACAATTAGTGATTTAAATTCATATTCGCTAAGTTTGGTAAAATAAGTTTCCCAGTTGAAATTTTTACTCTGTTCTTGTAATGATGCAATAGTCGCAGGATTATACAATCCTCGCATATCTCTCATCTCTAATCGGGTTTTCGAATTTTGAGCAAGATATAATTCAATATCAAAAACTTTTTGTGCCCAATCTTTAGCTGTTTCTTCCTCTTCGCCTGCAAGAACAAACATTTTTGCAATATGATTAACATACTCTGCACGGATTTCTTTTGAACGATCATCATCATTTGTAAAATAGCTTACGTCGGGTAAGCCAATTCCAGCTTGAGCTAAGTAGTAGCTATACTTTGAATTGTCAGCTAAATCTTGCCCAACACCACCTCCAAAAAATGGGTCTAAC
>JAOZQX010000007.1:12947-13220 GCA_029931995.1 Bacteroidales bacterium | reverse complement strand
GGGATTTTTTGTTTTACTTCACCTTCGGAATTTTAATTGTACAAGCCGTTCATGTAGGGGGAATATTAACAGTATTCGCATTTTTAATTATTCCTGCTTCAATTTCCTCATTATTTGCATCTCGCTGGTACTCCCGAATTTTAATCGGTTTAGGAGTGGGAAGCTTTGTAACTTTTCTAGGGCTTTATTTTTCATGGGAATTAGATGTACCTGCTTCTCCGGTAATTATTTCATTTTTAGGAATAATACTCTTATTGTCACTGCTAATACTGT
>JAOZQX010000007.1:0-12937 GCA_029931995.1 Bacteroidales bacterium | reverse complement strand
TTATGACAGATTTTATTAAAGATTAAATCTTTTTGAAAAGAAGACCCCCTAAATATTTATTTTCATAAATATACAAATTTATTTGTATTATGCACATATGTTCATTACCTTTGTGGGGTATTAAACTTAAATATTTATGCCAAGACCCAAAAACAAAAGAATTGTACATGAGCCACCGCTCTTTTCAGAATTTAAACCAGTAGGAATTAAAGGGCAGTCGCTTGAACAAACATTATTAACACTTGATGAGTTTGAGGCTTTTCGTTTAGCTGATAATATAGGGCTATCACACGCCGAAGCTGCTGAAGAAATGGAAATTTCAAGATCTACTTTTACACGATTGATTGAAACCTCCAGAAAAAAAATTGCAGAACTTATCATCAACGGGAAACTACTCACCATTGAAGGTGGAAACATACATTTCAGAAAAAATTTAATGCGCTGCCAAAGTTGTGGCCATATGTTCAGAATAAATTTTAATGAGTCATTAACAGAATGTCCATCTTGCAATTCTAAAAATTTATTAAGCCTAGCAGGTGGCTTTGGTCATGGCAGGTGTTGCGCTAATTCAAACAATCAAAAAAGAGGAGGTAATCATGCCAGCAGGAAACAAAATGGGCCCAGAGAGCCGAGGTTCTTTAACGGGTAAACGTATGGGATCATGCTCAGGAAATAACGTATCTGGTTTTGCAGCTAGAGGCGGATTCGGGCGTGGCTTCGGAAGAGGATTTAGAGGAGATTTTAGAAGAGGATTTGGAAATTACAATTATTCTGAGCCCCAATATTCTTCTGATAAAGAAGCACTCAAAAATGAAATTATTGCTTTAAAAGAACAATTGTCATTTTTGGAAACAAAACTCTCAGAAATCCCAGAAAAAAATTAGGACTAACAAAAGCAGGCATAAAATATTGTCTGCTTTTAATATTAAAACCATGAATTCTAAAAACAATAATAATCCAGGTAAAGGTCTTGGTCGTGGTGGTGGTCAAGGTCGCAATAAAGGCGGTGCCTTAGGCCCCGGAGGTTATTGCATCTGTGCTAAGTGTGGAGAAAAAACACCTCATCAACAAGGTATTAAATGCACTACTATTAAATGCCCCAAGTGTGGAAAAACAATGATTAGAGAAGAACTATTAACCAAAAATTAAAAAATAAATAAATGAAAAAACTATTTGCGATCCCAACTTTAAATGGAGAGTTAACAGCACATTTCGGACATTGCGAAAAATTTGCAATTGTAGAAACTGTAGATAATAAAGTAATTAAAGAAGAAATGTTAACTCCGCCGGAACATCAACCGGGAGTTTATCCAAGGTTTTTAGCAGATCATGGAGTACATGTAATTATTGCTGGAGGAATGGGACAAAAAGCCCAAGACCTTTTTGGACAAAACAATATTGAAGTTCATATGGGAGTTATGGCAGGTTCTCCTCAAAAATTGGTTGAAGATTATATAAACAACAACCTACAAACAGGCCAAAATCTTTGTGATCATTAATGACAATGGAAGAAATTAAATTAAACCCTATCGGTGTCATAAACACACCCTATAAAGATCAAAAAAACATTCCAATTCAGGGACGTTTTGACGATAGCGTTGAAGGCTGTTGTGTTTTAAAAAATAAATATTCTGGAGGCTTATTACATCTTGAAGAATTTAGCCATGCTATTCTGATTTATCATTTTCATAAATCTGAAAAGGAAGAAATTAAAGTCAGGCCCTTTCTTGAACCGATTGAACATGGTGTATTTGCGATTCGAAGTCCGCACCGTCCCAACAAAATTGGTTTTTCAATAGTAAAAATTAAGAAAATCCTTGAAAATAAATTATTCTTTTCTCAAGTAGATATGTTTGACGGGACGCCTCTTTTGGATATAAAACCTTTTGTAAAACACTTTGATAATAGAGAAAATGTAAAATCGGGCTGGATTGATAAGCACTTTAGAAATGGGAAGATTCCAGATGAAACAATTATAAATAAAAAATGAAAATAGCAATTGCCAGCGGTAAAGGGGGAACCGGCAAAACAACTTTGTCAACAAATCTTGCAGCGTATTTAGCAGAGCATGAAGAAGTTGTTTTGGTTGATTTAGATGTAGAAGAGCCAAATTCAGGATTATTTATTAAAGGTGATCTTGTTCACACAGAAGAAAAATTTAAGATGACCCCTGAATGGATTGAAGACAAATGTTCTTTATGCGGAATATGTCAGGAGGTCTGTAATTTTCATGCATTAATACAGTTGGGCACTCAAATAATGGTATTCCCTGAATTGTGCCATGGCTGTTATGCCTGCTCCGAATTATGCCCGACAAATGCTTTACCAATGACACCCAAGAAAATGGGAAATTTGAAGCATTTTCAAATTGGTAATTTATCATTCGTTGAAAGCAGGTTGGATATTGGCGAAGAGCAAGCTGTTCCATTAATTTCTCAAACCCAGAAATATATTGAGAAGCATTTCCAAAAAAACACCATTAAATTATTTGATTCGCCTCCTGGAACTTCTTGTCCAGTTATTGAGGCAACCAAAGATGCCAATTTCGTGATTTTAGTTACTGAGCCAACTCCTTTTGGATTACACGATTTAAGCTTAGCAGTAGATACAATAAGAGAATTAAAGAAAAATTTTGGTGTTGTAATTAATCGTTTTGGTATTGGCAATAATGACGTAATAGATTATTGCAAAAAAGAAAAAATTCCTATTCTGGCTAAAATTCCTAACAGCAGAAAAGCGGCAGAATTATATTCTCACGGAGCATTAATTTATAATGAAATCCCTGAAATAAAACAGCAATTGGAAAATATTAAAAATTACATTTTGAAATTAGGAGAAAGGGGTAGAAGATGAAAGAAATTGTAATAATTTCGGGGAAAGGGGGAACTGGGAAAACCTCAATTACAGCATCGTTTGCATATTTAGGTGGGAAAGATATTGTTGTGGCCGATTGCGATGTAGATGCTGCTGATATGCATCTCTTACTGAAACCCGATTTTAAAATATCTGAAGATTTTTATAGTGGCGAACTTGCCAAAATCGATCAGGACAAATGCAACAGTTGTGGTATGTGTGCAGATGTTTGCCGTTTCGATGCTATTCCGGTAATAAATGGTCAATATATTATCGATCCTTTAAGCTGCGAAGGTTGCGGGTATTGTGCTCGTATTTGCCCAACAGAAGCTATAACAAACGAAAGTTTAAATGTTGGTAAAAGTTATACTTCTACCACAAAAGTTGGCAGCATTATAGTACACGCCAAACTTGGTATTGGGGCCGATAATTCAGGAAAGTTGGTTGCAAAAGTAAAAAATGAAGCTAAGCAAATAGCTGAAAAAAATAGTAGTGATTATATTATTGTTGATGGATCTCCGGGAATTGGATGTCCGGTTGTGTCATCACTTTCAGGAGCAAATTTTGTTGTTTTAGTAACCGAACCCAGTGTAGCAGGGCTACATGATTTAAAAAGGGTTTATGAATTAGTGAAGAAATTCAAAATCAAAGCGGGTTGTATTATCAACAAATATGATATAAATACTGAAAAATCAAAAGAAACTATTGAGTATTTATCAAGTGAAAACATTATACATATTTCTAATATCCCCTATGACGAAAACTTTACAAAAGCAATGGTGAATGGCAAAACTATTGTCGAGCACGATCAAGGTAATTTAAAAAATAGTTTAATTGAAAGTTGGGAGAAAATTAAAAATTTATAAAAACAAACAATCATGAAAATAGCATTTACAGCAAAAGGAACTAAATGGGACTCAATGATGGATCCACGTTTTGGAAGAACAAAATTCATCTTAATTTACGATGAAGAAAAAGACGAATTAACAACTTTTGATAACCGATCAATTGAAGGTGAGGCTCATGGTGCAGGCCCAAAAACCGCCCAAAAGCTTTTTGAACTAAATCCCGATATCTTAATTACCGGAAATGGTCCCGGAGGAAATGCGGCTACAGTTCTTGAAAAAACAGGAATGGAAATTTATATTGGTGCAGGAGAAACAACCATAAAAGAAGCTTTTCAAGCTTATAAAAAAGATGGGCTAAAAAAATTCTAAAAATGAATAAAATGGAGAAATTATATCCGGATTCAGGAGTTGAATTATCAACATTTACAGCTAGGCATTATGACCAAATAATGAATATTGCTTCATTTGGAAAATATAAGGGTTTCATCAAAAAAGCTATTGCCGATCTTGAAATCAAACCAAATGAAACTATTTTGGATATAGGTTGTGGAACCGGCAGAAATATCATGCTGATGAATAATTATATTTCTGGGGGATATTCGCTCACCGGAATGGATATTTCGGAGAATATGGAAAGGCAGTTTCTTGAAAAATTCAAAAACAACCCGAACATCAAATTTGTCAACCAAAGAATTGATCAACCTTTTGAACTCGGACAACAATTCGACAGGGTTTTTATCAGCTTTGTTATTCATGGCTTTCCGCACGAAATACGAAGCAATGTAATCTCTAATGCATATAATCACCTTAAATCGGGGGGAATATTTAGCATACTTGATTTTGCCGAATTTGACATGAACAAAATGCCTTTTCATCATCGATTAATTTTTAAAAACATTGAATGTAAATATGCTTTTGACTATATCGAAAGAGACTGGAAATCCATATTAAAAGATGTGGGATTTGATGAGTTTAAAGAATCATTTTATATGAAAAAATATGTGCGCTTGCTTCAGACAATAAAACAATAATAAAATCACAGACAGATGAATTTAGTATTTGCTTTCGCCGTTAACAAAGAAAATAAGTTTGAAAAAAGGCATTTCGGAGATGCCGATAAATTTCTTATTTATAATCATGAAAATGATAGGATTGTATTGAAATCTGAGGAAAATAATTTATTCAAATCAATGGATGAAGTACATGAGCATGGTTCGAAAAAGAAAGGACAAGCCATCATTGATTTTCTGCAAAAAAAGAACGTAAATGTATTAGTCTCCATGCAATTTGGAAAAAACATCAAATTAATCAACAAACCATTTATTCCTGTAAAAATATCAGAAGAACATCCTAATGAAATTATTGAAGTTTTAGCAAAACACATATACTGGATCGAAGAAGAGTGGACTAGAAATAAATCGAATCATAAACTGTTTATAATAAATTCTGGAATTTTAAAAGTATCAATTGACAAATCAAACAAATGAAACGAACATGAAAAAAATCATCATTTATTACACCCACGAGAATGATTATTTTTTTCATGAGAGCTCCTGAATGTATTCAAATTTTTTGAACATTCAGAAATTAAAAAATTTTAAACAGATGAAACTGACGGTATTGACAGAAAATACAGCCTCCGATAATTTTTTAGCCGAACATGGGCTTTCCTATTTCATCGAACACAATGGGACAAAATTACTTTTTGATACAGGTCATTCGAATATATTTCTGAAAAATGCAGAACAACTAAATATAAATCTTGATGATGTTGAAATAGTGGTTCTAAGCCACGGACATTGGGATCACGGGAATGGTTTAAAATATCTGAAAAATAAAACATTGATCTGTCATCCTTATGCTTTTATTAAAAGATATCGAAAAAGTGATCATACATTCATCGGGCTCAATTCAAAATTTTTAGAATTAAACCATAAATTTAAATTAATAAACACTAGAAAACCACATTATATTACCGAGAACATAATTTTCTTAGGTGAAATCCCAAAGCTGAATTCATTTGAATCACAAACTACTTCTTTTGTTGATTGCCACGACAAAGATGATTTTATTCCTGATGATTCAGCCCTTGTAATTATTCAAGATAATGAGTTAATTATTGTTTCGGGTTGTGCCCATTCGGGGATTTGTAATATTACAGAATATGCTAAAAAAATAAGCAAAATCAATAAAATTAAAGCGGTCATTGGAGGGTTTCATTTAAAAATAAATGATATTCAAACAAAAAAAACGATCCGCTATTTTCAAGATCAAAAGATAAGTGGAATATATCCATCACATTGTACTGAATTGCCTGCAATAAAGGAGTTTCAGAAAAAATTTAAAACCCAGCAGGTAAGTGCAGGAATGGTTTTCAATTTTTAAATTAAATAAGATGAAACAATCAAAATTAAATTTGGTAATCGATGCTATTATGCTTATTGTAATGATGGCAATTATTGGAATTGGATTATTAGTAAAATATGTCCTACTCACCGGTCAGGAAAAATGGGATAAATTCGGCGAAAACTATGAGTTTACCCTGATGGGGCTTGACCGTCATGATTGGGGACAAATTCATTTTATCCTAGGAATTGTCTTATTCGGTTTATTAGTTCTTCACATTCTGCTGCATTGGAAAACAATCGTTAGTATTTATAAAAATTTAATTGAAAGCAGACCTCTAAGAATTTTTATTGCATGGGTTTTATTAGTCATTTCAATTAGCCTAATAGTTTTTTCTTTTCTTATTAACCCAAGCATTGAAGACCCAATTTATAACGACAGAAATCATTACCCAGAAATTAACAGGGGTACTGAATCTCAAACCTCAACCCAACACACATCTGACAAGCACTATAACATACCTTCAAACATTGAAGTACTGGGAAGCATGACCCTTTTTGATGTTTCAAGGAAATATCAAGTACCAACTAGTCATCTAAAAAAAGAATTAAATATTTCAATTTCCACATCCGATTATGAAAGATTAGGTAGGTTGCGGCGAACAAAAGATTTTACAATGAGTAAGGTTGAAGAAATTATTTATACATATCAAAAACAAAACAAGTAATGATAAAAAAAACTAAAATCGGTATAATAATTTGCGACCGATACAGCACTTGTGCCGGTGGCAAATGTTTTAGATCAATGAAAAATAGAGAAGGAGCATTTAGTATTTATGGTAAAGATGAAGGTGTTGAAATTGTGGGCTATACTTCGTGCGGAGGTTGTCCGGGAGGAAATATTGAATACACGCCCGAAGAAATGATTAAAAATGGCGTGGATGTAATTCATCTAGCAACAGGATTGGTGGTTGGCTATCCTCCCTGTCATCGCATTGAACATTTCAAAAATTTTATTCAGGAAAAATATGGGGTAAAAGTTGTTGTTGGAACTCATCCCATACCACAAAAATATTTCGATACTCATGAAAAACTAGGAACGTGGAAATCTGCAAAATGGCAAGAGCACATTTCCCCAACCTTAGCAACTGAGAAAATCCGTTTGGCTTACAATTAAAAATGAATAGCATATAAAAACCCATCCCGAAATTTGGGAAGGGTTTTTATACTAATAATTAAATAATATTTTTCCTTATTCGTACTTCAACGACTCAACCGGGTTGCGATGAGCCGCGCTATAAACCTTAGCTGCCAGTGTCGCAATTGCTATGACGAGTATTGATAAAACCGGAATTAATACGCCCCATATATTAAAATCAATATGATAAGCATAAATACTATCTAAAAGAGCGAATGTTAATAATGAGCCTAGCGCAGAACCCAAAACAGAACCGATTAAAACAATTAGTATAAACTCTTTACTAATAATTCGGATTAATCTAGGCGTCGGTGCACCCAATACTTTTCGAATTCCAATTTCCTTGGTCTTTTTAATAATATTTAGGGATATTAAAGAATATAATCCTACTAAGGATAATAAGACTGAAATACTACCAACAAACAAAAATATCATTACAATGGATGAGTGGCTTTTTTTATCTTCGGCCATTTTTTGGTTTTGATAGAATCCCGTATATGGTTTATCAGGAATAATCTTTTCCCATTCATTTTTAATATAATCATTCACCTTTTTAAGATTTCCTGTTTCAACATCAACAACAATTATGTCCATTTTCTCAGTCTTTCCTAGTTTCAATATAGTAGGTTGAATTTTAGTATTAAATCCATTCTGATAAAAATTTTTCATTTCACCAATAACGATATATTCTATAGAATCATTTAGTTTTAAACGCTTTCCAATGGCTGATTTCCAGCCATAATCCTCAACTAACTTTTCGTTTACAATGATCGCCCTCCCTCTTTCAGATTCTTTAAAATCCTGATCAAAATATCGACCATCTTTTAACTGAATTTTCATCGCTTCAAAATAACCCTTCCCAATATTTAACACTCCTACTGAATGCTCCACATCCATCCATTTTAAAGATTGAGTATAGATACTATATTGAATATGATTATCTGATACCCCAATGGTTTTTATTAATGGGCTTTGGCTAAGTTTACTTTTTAATTCAAGCAATTCGGAAGTAGTATTTACGGGCACAACAATTACTTGATCTTTATTAAATCCGAGATACATATTTTCCTGGTAAGTTGCATTTTGAATAAAAAATACTGCTGCAACATTACCAATAATCGCAAGTAAGAATTGTATAGCAAGTAGCGTTTTCGAGAACCAACCACCCGCTTTATATTTAACACTTCCTTTTAAAATTTTAACTGGATTGAAGCTGCTAATATAGAGAGCCGGATAGGCTCCTGCAAATACGCCTGTAAAAATAAGTAATACAACAAGAAATAGCCAAAAAAGTAAATTATTAGAATATTGGATAGCTAATTCCATACCTACAAGCGTATTCCATGCATCCAATAAAAATGGAGCGATGGTTAATGCGAAGAAAAGAGCAATAAAACACAGAATAATACTTTCACCCAAAAATTGGAATATTGAGTGACGCCTGACTCCTCCTAATACTTTGTTGATACCAATTTCTTTAAGTCGTCTATTAGAAATAGCCAAAAAAGTATTCATGAAATTTAAGCATGCAAGCAACAAGATAATCACAGCTAAAATGCCTACAAAAAGATTTCCTGTTAATCCCTGCCCCCCATTTAATCTATAGGCATACATTTCATCGTTATAGGGTATATCATTTAGTTTCTCAGTATAAAAACTTTCAATTGGCCAATCTTTTCTGACATCATTAAAGGTCTCAACAAATTTTTTGAGCTGCTCATTAATCAGCGGGATACGATTATTATCCGATACTTTTAAAAAAGTTGCATCCACCCATTCTTCCCAAGAATGTTCTTCAATATTGGAGAAAGTAAAATTGTTTTCTATGGCAGTTAGAGCATCAAACCGTAAGGTAGAATTGTCTGGGATATCTTTAAAAACACCACTTATCGTAAGAAAATAATCCTCATCACTATCGATAGGATAAAGTGTAATAACCTTTCCAATAGGATCTCCGTCATTGAAAAGTATTCCAGCCATCTTTTGGCTAATCAAAATATTATTTTTATCCCTTATGGAATTTTTATCTCCAGTTGTCATCTCAAAATCAAAAACATCAAAAAAGTCAGTATCGACAAAAGCAATATGTTCATTAAATATATGTTTTCCAAAACGAATAGGGATACTATTAGCAGTATATCTAATAACATTATCAATTCCACTTAAAGACTTTTTCATTGCTGACCCTAAAGAAGCAGGTGTTACACCATAAGTCTTTCTATTACCGTTTACATCCTTTGTAATTGAAACCTTATAAATGTCATCCTTTTGAGTGTGAAAACTATCAAAATCATGATCAAATTTAAAGAATGCATAGGCTACAATCACACAGGCAAGAGCAATCCCTAGGCCCAAAACATTGATGATAACAAAAAACTGGTTTCTGATCATGTTCCGGAAAGTGGTTTTTAAAAAGTATTTAAACATTTTTCTAAATTTTAAAAGTGTTTGTACTATTCATACTTCAACGATTCAACCGGATTGCGATTAGCAGCAATATAAACCTTTCCTGAAATTGTAAGCATTGATATTATAAATATGAATAAAACAGGAATGATTACACTTATTATACTAAGGTCAACATGATATGCACTTATATCATCCAACAACATAATAGATAAAAAAGCACCAACAAATGCCCCCGCAATAGATCCAATAAGAACCATGATAATAAATTCGCGACTTACTTTACGAATCAAACTTCTCATAGACACTCCCAATACTTTTCGAATTCCAATTTCTTTTGTTTTTTTAATGATACTCAAAGAAACCATGGTATATAAACCGCTTAATGAAAGTATTAATGATATAAAACCTAAGAATATCATAACCTGAATAATGAATTTGTTACTGGTTTTTTCCTCCAGTAATCTTTCTGATTGGTAAAAGCCAGAATAGTATTCATTGATAATGATCTGCTCCCACTCTTTCTTGATGACTTTATTTACTTCGACTAAGTTATCTGCATTCGCATTTATAATCAAAAGTCGCATTTGCTCTTTCAGTCCAAGCTTAAATACTACCGAGCTGGTTACGGTTTCAAAACCGTGCAAATTAAAATTTTTCATCACCCCAATAACGTTATAAACTGTTGTGTCGTTCAATCTTAGCTGTTGCCCAACAGCCTCTTTCCAGCCGTATTCTTCCACTAGTTTTTCATTTACCATTACAGCTTTCTCACGATCTGTTTCTTTAAACTCCCGATCAAAGGATCTTCCTTCTAGGAGTTCAATCCCCACGGTTTCAAAATATCCTTGACCAACTGTTAAAACCTCTACCTCTCGCTCCTGTTCAGCATTCTTAAATGATTCTAAATAATTATGATATTGTATATGCTCTCTAGCAACACCGACCTTATTAATCAATGGATTCTGACTGATTTGATTCTTTACAGCAGATAGGTTAGAGGAATCCTGAAAAGAAACAACAATTAAATTTTCTTCCTCGTAACCAAGATCAAAATTACTTTGATAATATGCATTTTGTATAAAAATAACGGCAGCTACGATACTTATAGTAGCCAGCAAAAACTGCAATATCAAAAGAATCTTTGAAAACCAGCCTCCGGATTTAAATTTAATACTACCCTTTAATATCTTCACAGGACTAAAGCGAGCCATATAAATAGAAGGGTATGCCCCAGATAAAATAGCAGTCAGAATTAATAATACAACTAAGAATATCCAAAATCGGAGGCCATTCAAAAAACTCATATTTAAATCCAAATTAGCAAATGGAGTACTCCATGCATCAATTAAAAACGGGCTTATGGTTAAGGCAAAAAACAAAGCAATAAAACATAATATAATATTTTCACCCAGAAATTGAAAAATAGTGTGACGTCTAATACCACCCAATACTTTACTAATCCCAACCTCCTTTAATCTTCTACTTGATATTGCTAAAGAAGTATTCATAAAATTAATACAGGCCAGTAATAAAATGATAAAGCCCATAGTAGCAGAAAGGTAAATAATAGCCGGATGTATCCCAGGTCTTAACCAGTAATAACCCATATTTCGACCCGAATGTGGAATATCTTTCATTCGTTCTATAAAAAAACTTTCCACAGGAAAACCCTTATTTGCATCATTTTGAAGAGCAACAAAACCTTTAAGATGTTCATGAATTATCGGTATACGTTGGGCATCAGAAACCTTAATAAAAGTAGCTCCAACCCAATTACCCCATGAATGTTCTTCAACTTTATTCAGTTTAATATAATTCTCTATACTAGTTAAAGCTCCAAAATTAAATGAAGAAATCATTGGAAGATCCTTAAAAACACCACTTACAATTAAGGTCATATTTTCATTTCCTTTGTAGAATGTAATTGTTTTTCCTAGTGCTTCCTTTTCTGCAAATAGGATTTCAGCCAACCTTTCACTAATTATTATATTCTTTGGATCACTTATAGAGTTGCCATTTCCAACCAGCATTGGAATATCAAACATCTCAAAAAAATTAGGATCACCATAACCTACATTTCTGCCTGCAATATTTTCCTCGTACCTGACTGTATTATAGTCTGGGGTATATCTTACAACTTCTTCGATGCCGCTTATTGAATTCTCAATAGCAGGCCCTAATGACATAGGGGTAAGTCCATATTCATAGGATGGACCTGAAGCATTATTGGTCATCGAAATTTTATAAATAATATCCCTGTCTTTGTGAAATGAATCAAAATCACTGTCGAGTTTATAGTTAAAATATCCTACGATGGCGCAAGCAAGTGCAATACCCAAACCGAAAACATTGATCATGACAAAAATTTTATTTCTCATCATGTTCCGGAAGGTGGTCTTTAAAAAATGTTTAAACATTATATATTTTTTATTAATTATTGAAATTAGCCTCTTTTATAATGCAATTGCTAAATTTGTGCCATTGTTTATATCTTGCTGATTTTCTGATCTTAGCAAAATTTGTATCGCAATAATAAATAACAGCTGTCCCATTTTACAACACAATGCTGTTGCATTTTAAGACAATTTGTACATTTACACTTTCCAGACAAAAAAACATGAAAAAAACCACTGGCTCTATTTTATTTGTAGATGATGACCTTGATGTTTTACATACAGCAAAGCTAATTCTTGAACCCTATTTTGAGAAAACTTTATTTACAGAAAACCCGGAAGATATTACCGATTTGATGCTCACTGAAGAATTTGATGTGATTGTTCTTGATATGAATTTTTCATTTGGGCAAACCAGCGGAAAGGAAGGCTTATTCTGGTTAAGAAAAATATTAAGTGTTAATCCGGAGGCACATGTTTTAATGAATACAGCCTATGGTGATATTAAATTGGCTGTAGATGCTATGAAAGAAGGAGCCATTGATTTTTTGGTTAAACCCTGGGAAAAGGCAAAACTCTTGGCATCTATATTTTCTGTTTATGAACTTAGCCAGGCTAAAAAAGAGAATAAGACCCTTCGAAGAAAGACTAAAATACTTTCTGATGAAATCGACCATCAATTCCCTTCTATGCTTAGCAAGGCCAAAAGCATGAAACCTATTTTTGAGATGATTGCTAATGTTGCAGAAACAGATGCGAATGTTTTAATATTAGGAGAAAATGGAACAGGCAAAGAATTGGTTGCTCGAATGATTCATCGAAAATCAATGCGAAATAATCATGATTTTATTAATGTTGATTTAGGTTCAATTTCAGTATCCTTATTTGAAC
>JAOZQX010000216.1 GCA_029931995.1 Bacteroidales bacterium | reverse complement strand
TTGAAATTTCCGTTTTGTTTTCCACTCATAAAATCCTGAATGCTGCAAGCAGCTGCTTTAAAATTGCCGGTAATATCATAAAATTTGTGCTCCAAATTTTCGAGCCAATCCATTGCTTCCAGCGGACTGACTTCTTTATTCAGTAATTCATTTAAATTTACTGATGCCACACAGGCTGCATTGGCAAAATTATTATCGCGCCTATACAAGCTCATTCCATTCACAATATTGGTTTTATCGAAAGCAGCAGAAGGAACGATAACACCACCCGGACACATACAAAAAGTGTAAACCGATTGATTATTTTGGAGTTTAGAAGTCAGGCGATATTCAGCAGCTTTAACACCCGACAATTGGGCTTTACCCCATTGAGCCTGATTGATAATTTCCTGCGGATGCTCCATCCGGCTACCAATGGCGAAATTCTTTGTACGAAAAGCAACACCCCTTTTTATTAATATTCGGGAAGTATCCAATGCAGAATGACCATTTGCCAACACATAATAATCCGCTTCCATCTCCCCTGCTTCAGTTGTAAAATTTTCGACCGAACTATTTTTTAATTTCAAATCCGTAAAGCAAGTTTCAAATAAAACCTCCCCACCTAATTCAATAAACTCCTTACGTAAAACCTGAACAATACGTTTTAAATTATCGGAGCCAAGATGTGGATGAGCCAGATACATAATTTCTTCGGGAGCTCCTGCTTTTACATAGCTCGACAAAATAAATTGTTTTTCGACTGAAATATGTTTACTTCGGGAAGTAAGCTTGCCATCGGAAAAAGTTCCGGCTCCACCTTCACCAAAAGCATAATTTCCCTTTGGATGAAAACTAGCAGTAGTTTCAAAATTATGGATTTCTTTCGCCCGTTTATTTACTTCCGATCCCCGCTCCAAAATCTTCACCTGAAAACCTGCCATCTGTAAAACGTAGGCTGAGAAAAAACCTGCGGGACCACTGCCAACAACAATCACTTTTTTATTTCGCTTTTTATGAGGAATAATTAAGCCAGCCTGAATTTCCGGAGCATCTCCTTTAAATTCCTTTGAAATAACCAGTAATTTTAATTGCCATTGAATTTTGTTTTTATTTCGAGCATCCAAACTTTTATTAATAATTTGATAATCAAATTTCCGAATACGAAGTTTTCGAGCAATAATTCGCTGAAGTTCTTTTTCCGAATAATCGCTTGATAGTTTTATATGAAAATATTTATATCCCATAGCTCGAATTAAAATTATTTAGTTGCCCGCAAAAATTCTCGTTTCCCCTTTGGCCCTGGCAATTTTTCGAGGCTAAAACCCACTGATTTCAGGGCTCGTTTAACATCTCCTTTGCAAGAATAAGTAAGCAACACAGACTCATTCTTCATGCTTTTATATAATTTGGAAAAGATTTCTTTTGTCCAAAGTTCGGCTTGAACATCCGGTGCAAATGCATCAAAATAAACCAAATCAAAATAATTATCCGGCAAAGAACTGTCTTCAATTTTCGATTCAATTTTATGAAGGTGAAAATAGGGTGAAATTGCAGTATTCTTATTCCATGAAGAATTATGAATGGAATTAAAATAATCTTTCGCGTCCTCAGCATGAATCAATTCAGGATAATTAAGTTTAGAGATAATTTCATCAGAGAGTTTTATGGTTTCAACACCCCTATAATTTATTCTAATTTGACCCTTTTCGGCTTCAAGCAATGTTAAAAAAGCATTTAAGCCGGTTCCAAATCCCACCTCCAAAACATTTATCTCGGAAAATTTTGGAGACAAAAACTTATATCCGGCATTAATAAATATATGCCTTGACTCAGAAACAGCACCAAAAACAGAATGATAGTGCTCGTCCAAATCCTCACGAAACAATGTATGAGAACCATCGTCACATTCAATAATTTTAATAAAAGTTGTATTTTCTTTTTCGGTCATTGTCATTCATAACAAAAGTAGAAATAAATAAAGTCAATCTGATTTTTAAAAAAAGTATAACTTTATGTAAATTTAAAACGCTTATGTTCAATCGAATAAATATTCAAAATATTTTATTTTTAGATATCGAAACTATTCCTGCTTATCCGGATTATAAAAGCATGCCCGAACGATTTCAGAAACTTTGGGATTTAAAAGCAGCACGCTTGATAAAATCAGAAAATGAAACATCCGACCAAATTTATGAGAAGGCCGGAATTTATGCTGAGTTTGGGAAAATCATTTGTATTTCGGTAGCCTATTTCCACAATCAAGAGCTTCGTATTAAATCGTTTTACGGAGAAGATGAGAAAATTTTATTAGAAGATTTTTCTGGCTTACTCAAAAAACATTTTAATTCTAAACAACATTTGCTATGCGCACACAATGGCAAAGAATTTGACTACCCCTATTTGGCTCGGCGTATGCTCATCAATGAATTAAAGCTACCTCATATTTTAAATTTGGCAGGTAAAAAGCCTTGGGAAATTCCACACCTTGACACCATGGAATTATGGAAATTTGGTGATTACAAACATTACACCTCGCTTGATTTGCTTGCAGCAGTTTTCGAAATTCCCACCCCAAAAGATGATATTAACGGCAGTGATATTGCAAGAGTGTTTTGGAAAGAAAATGACCTTGAACGCATTGTGCATTATTGCCAAAAAGATGTGGTTACAGTTGCCCAATTATTCCTAAAATACCAAGGCGAAAAACTTTTGAAAGACGAGCAAATTTCATGGCCAGAATAGCTGTTGATAATTATCATAAAAATATTCATACATTTTAGATATAAGAACTCAATAAAAATTATTATTTACCTTATATTTGCCACAAATTAATAATCTAATTACAATAACCTTATGAGAAGAATATTTATTACTGCATTTGTATTGTTTTTAACCACCATTACACTTGCGCAGGACAATTCAAAATTCGGAATAAAATTTACCGGATTTGTTAAAACAGATATTATTTATGACACGCGTCAAACATTAGCTGTTCGCGAAGGTCATTTTAATCTTTTTCCTTATAATGAAAGCATTGATGCTTATGGAATTGACATCAATGGAAAGGACAACTTCAACATGTTGTCTATTCAAACCCGTTTAAAAGGTGCAATTACAGGACCTGATGCTTTTGGCGCAAAAACCTCGGCACTGATTGAGGGAGCCTTTTTTGGCCATACAGAACCCGATGTTAATGGCTTCCGTTTACGTCACGCTTTTGCAAAACTTACATGGGAAAATACCGAATTATTGGTTGGACAGTTTTGGCATGCCATGTTTATTACCGACTGTTTCCCAGGAACTGTTAGTTTTAATACAGGGGCTCCATTTCAACCCTTTTCTAGAAATCCTCAAATTCGCTTAACACATAAAGTTGATGCTGTAAAATTTATTTTTGCTGCAATGTCGCAAAGAGATTTTTCAAGTACTGGCCCAGCAGGTGGCGGATCACAATATCTTCGTAACAGTGCATTACCAGAGTTAAACTTAACCATTCAATATCACAAGAAAAACAGTAATGGAAATGAATTTCTAATTGGTGCAGGTGCTGATTATCTTTCCTTGACTCCTCGCATTGAAACCCT
>JAOZQX010000006.1:6025-13317 GCA_029931995.1 Bacteroidales bacterium | reverse complement strand
AATGACAGATAAAAACTGGTTTACGCGTAAATGAACTTTAATTGCTTATCGATAAAAATCGAGCAAATCAATATCTATTTAAAATTATTGTATTTTTACCCCTTTTACAAACTGTGAGATATGACAAAATTCAAAAACTACACCCTGCCATCCTTATTTGAAGCCACTTTGAATAATTTCGCTGATTGTGATGCGATGACTTTTGTTGGTGAAAAACCAATTACATACAAAGAGCTTGGTATCAAAATTAATTCTTTAGCATATTTTCTTAAAGAGCTAGGAATAAAAAAGGATGATAAAGTTGCCATTTTGAGTGCAAATATGCCCCATTGGGGAATTTCCTATTTTGCCATTAGTTTTATTGGGGCAGTTGTGGTTCCAATTTTACCCGATTTTCATGAAACTGAGATTGAGAATGTTTTAAAGCATTCGGAGGCCAAGGCTATATTTGTTTCTGAGAACCTTATGACAAAAGTTAATCAAACTTCAAGTAAATTCTTAAAACATCAAATTAAGATAGAAGACTTTACTTTGCTTAAAGAGAATGGGGTTTTTTATAAAGAAAAGGAATACGAACCAATAGCTCATGTGGCTAAGGAGAATGATTTACTAACTATTATATATACTTCGGGAACTACTGGTAACTCAAAAGGGGTAATGCTGACACATAAAAACATTGTTTATAATGCTGTACAGGCATTCAGTGTTCAAAATGTAAGCACCAAGGACAGGTTTCTTTCAATATTACCACTTTCGCATACCTACGAAAATACATTGGGTTTGGTTTTACCGATCATGGGTGGAAGTTGTGTTTATTATCTCTCAAAACCTCCTACACCAACAGTTTTATTACCTGCACTTACTGAAGTTAGGCCAACCATTATGCTTTCTGTACCTCTTATTTTAGAAAAAATATATCGGAATAAGATAGCCAAAACATTTACAAAAAATGCTTTAATCAAAGGCTTGTATGCTATTCCGGTAATACGGAAAAAATTAAATGCTATAGCCGGAAAAAAACTGTTTGAGTCCTTTGGAGGCGAAATTAAATTTTTTGGAGTTGGTGGGGCTAAACTTGACAAAACGGTTGAGAAATTCCTGATTGAAGCCAAATTTCCTTATGCCATTGGTTATGGACTTACAGAAACTTCACCATTATTGTCTGGCGTTAATGCCGATAATACAAAGTTACAGGCTACAGGTCCTGCCGTAATGGATGTACAGTTGAAAATAAATAACCCCGATCCGGTAACAGGGGAGGGCGAAGTTTGGGCAAAGGGTCCCAATATTATGCAGGGTTATTATAAAGAGCCTGAATTAACAAAACAGGTATTATCGGAGGATGGTTGGTTTAAAACCGGTGATTTAGGAACCTTTGACAAAGATGGTTATTTGTTTCTGAGAGGACGCTTAAAGAATATGATTGTTGGACAAAGCGGTGAAAATATTTACCCTGAAGAAATTGAATCGGTTATCAATAATTTTCGTCATGTTGTTGAATCAGTTGTGGTTCAACAGAAAGGGAAATTGGTGGCTATGGTTCATTTTAATCGTGAAGAAATTGAGGAACGCTATAAGCATTTGAAAAAAGATGTAACTAATTATATTGATCATAAGCATGAGGAATTGCGAGTTGAATTACAAGCTTATGTTAATTCGAGGGTGAATAAGTTCTCGCAGGTTCAACTGGTGGTGGTTCAAATCGAACCTTTCATAAAAACAGCAACTCTTAAGATTAAACGTTTCTTATACGCATAAAAAAATCCCATCCGAAAAGGATGGGATTTTTTTATATATCTTCAATCAGAAATTAGAAAGTAATACCTATTTCAAATTCCCATTGGCTCATGTTCAAATTAATTGTTTGAGCTGGATCCATTACATTTATTCCACTTACATCATTTGAGAGTGCGTGAACAATTGCAACATTTAGTTCAGAGTCACCCATCATTTTTGTGAAACCAAAAGTAATATGATTTTCAATTACACCCGGAGCTAAAATGTTGAATAAAACATCTGATGAAAGGACAGGGCTTTTTCCATTAGAAAAACCAGTTCTGAATGTCCACTCTTCGTTTGCAGCATATTCAAAACCAAATTTAAATAAAGTCATATCTTGCCATCCAAATCCTGATCCGGCATCCATTCCTAATGCTGCAGCCATGTTCATTGGGTTTGCAATAGATTTAACATTGCTGTAAAAAATTTGTTTTACGTCAAAGGCCACTGTAAATACGTCAGGAACTAATTCGTAAGCTATACCGGCAGTCCAGTTTGCTGGGATGTCAAAATCTCCATTTTCGGCAAACAAGCCACTATAGTCATCAAATTCGCCCATGAACATAGGAGTTTGGAAAGTTGCACCAAAATGAAGACCTGTTGCAACCTCACCTTGAATACCAAATTTTCCACCAAAACCAAAAGAAGTATTGGCTCCGTTGTCAGTAAGGTGTGCAGCATCTTGCGACATAGCAGAAAAGGCTTGTAAACCTTTTGCTTCAAACGATTGCCATGCAACAACTGCAGAAATACCTGCACTCCAATTATCACCTAATTTAAGTGAATAAGTAAATGCACCAAACATTTGCATAAGATTAACACCTGCTGTAGCAGACGTGCCATGGAAACTTGCAGTCGGATAATTGGTGTTCATACCACCGTTTCCATAAAGTGAAATTCCAAATGCGCTATTGTCGTTGAGCATCCAATTTGCAACAAGTGAAGGCATAGGGAAAAATTTTGAATCACTTTCCACTTCACCTGGCATAAGACCAAATGCTGGAGGAGCAGAAGGACCACCAGTAATTGTATAACTACGATTAGGCATGAAAGCACCAACGGCTATACCATATTTGTCGCCATGCATTACCATAGCAGCAGGGTTGCTAATGCCAAAAAATGAGTTTTCGTAAAGAGCTACACCGGCTCCACCCATACCTTTGCTTTTGGTATCATAACCTACACCAAAATATCCATCAGTTGCAAATACAGTGGGTGCAAAAAACATAAATACCAGTAAGCTAGTCATTAGCTTAGATGTAAATGAGTAATCTTTTGATTTCATAATTCTATTGTTTTGTTGATAATTAATTAAATTATAGATTTACTAATATAGATAAGCAAATATATACATTAATTGATATATGGATAAGGAATTGATATATGATATATATTAGGTTTTTAGAAGTATGAACTCAGGTTTTTGGAATATTTTCATCACATAAAAGAAATAGACTCCTAATGTAACTTCGATCGGAGCTAATACAAACTAAGGAAAGTCCTTTGTTGCCGATATTTCGCTAAATCTTAACTGGAAATTAAATGGGTGTAAATTATTGCCGATAGAATTTATTAGTCGCCATTTTAGCTAAAAATTCTTTCATTAATTTAACAGCTAATGCGGCCGTAATTCCGTTATCACGTTTTGGGTTGAGTTCCACAATATCTGCTCCAATCACGGGCGCTTCAATTTTATTAATAAAATTGATCACCTCACGAGATGTAAGCCCACCAGCTTCATGATGCGAAACACCAGGCGCATAGGCAGGGTCAATAGCATCTAAATCAAAAGAAATGTATAATGGTTTATCAAAGATTAGCTTATGCATTTTTTCAATCTCATTCATGCAAATGAATTCAACACCAAAGCGTTCGGCTTGATCTTTTTGATGTTTATTCAATGTCCGGATTCCTACAGAAACCAAACGATTTGTTAATTTGTTTTCCATGATACGGGCAAAAGGGCATGCATGTGAAAAGGGATCATCTTGATATTCCTCATACAAATCAGGGTGCGCATCAAAATGTAGAATATCAAACTCTCCATGCATTTCTTTCATTAACTTAATAATTGGAAAACTAATGGAATGATCGCCTCCCAGAAACAATATCTTATCTTTTGTAACTAGCTTTTTCAAGGATGGATAAATATCTTCAAAGGCATTTGCCTTAATATCTCCATGATCTATTAATTCTATATCATCATAAATATCGATACCATTTTCGGACGTATAATTTGAAGCACCGTTATGCAAGTTTTTTCTAATTTCGGCAGGAGCAAGGGCAGGTCCTCTCATAAAACAAGACTTGTCATCAAAAGCTATTCCCAGTAGTTGAATTTTAGGTTTCATGGCATAATATTTTGCGTAAAATTAGCCAATAAATTTTTTAACTTTAAACTTTAATTTCAATTTTATGAGAATTAGAGAGAGGTTTAGAAATATTGGACCTGGAATTATAGTTACAGCTGCCTTTATTGGACCCGGAACAATTACAGCTTGTACTATATCTGGAGCAGGATTTGGATATGCATTACTTTGGGGCTTAGTGTTTAGTGTATTTGCTACCATCATTTTGCAGGAAATGACTGCGCGGCTTGGTATTATTGGCAAAAGGGGTTTAGGTGAGGCCTTGCGCCAGCAATTTACATCCCCAATCCCAAAAATAATTGCAATTGTGTTGGTGCTTTCTGCTATTCTTATTGGAAACGCAGCTTACGAAACGGGAAATATCCTTGGTGCATCCTTAGGGATGATCGAAATTACCGGAATATCAACAATGAATTTTGGAAGCGTCGGTATTGCCATTTGGGGACCCGTAATTGGGATTATTGCTTTTGTTTTATTGATTATGGGAAGCTATAAAAGTCTTGAACGGATTTTGATAGTTTTGGTGTTATTAATGAGTATCTCATTTATTACCACTACTATAATTATAGGCCCGGACTTATTCCCAGTTTTAAAAGGAATGTTTGTTCCTACTATTCCAAAGGGAGGGCTTTATATATTGATTGGATTGATTGGCACTACAGTTGTACCATATAACTTATTTTTACATGCTTCAATTGTTCAGGAAAAATGGAAGAAAAAATCGGATTTAAAAACAGCCAGAACTGATTTGTTATTTTCTGTGATTTTAGGTGGGTTAATTTCTATGTCAATTGTGATTACTTCTGCTGTTGCCTTTTATGGAACAAATACGGAGATTAAAGGGGCTTCAGATATAGCCTCGCAATTAAAACCCTTGCTTGGGAATTGGGCCGGAATTTTTATGGCACTTGGTTTATTTGCTGCCGGAATTTCCTCAGCCATTACTGCGCCATTAGCTGCTGCCTATGCTACTTCCGGGATATTGGGATGGAAAATTGATTTAAAATCCATTCGCTTTAAAGCAGTTTGGATGGTGATTTTATTTATAGGAATTATTTTTTCAGCCATTGGTTTTAGCCCAATAAAAGCCATTGTATTTGCTCAGTTTACAAATGGAATTCTGCTACCAGTAATAGCCGTATATTTATTAATCATAATGAATAGCAAAAAAGTATTGGCCAACTTCACCAATAAACCCATCCAAAATATTATTGGCTTAATTGTGGTTTGTGTGATGATAGGTCTGGGAGTGAAAAGTATATTGCATGTTATTGGATTATTTTAAAGGAAAGTACTTAGAGTGAACTAAAGTTTGGAGTGCCTGCCCGACTATCTCATTCAGGCGAGCCTAAAGTAAAAAAACTACAAGGATTTAATCAAACTGATTGTAAGAGAATATTTAATTATTTGGATACGATTAATCTCATTCTATTTTTATAAATTTAACTCCAAGTATTTTAGGCATTCTAAGTATTCTAGGCACTAATAAAATAGATTGTTTTTAAAAAGGATGAACATAGATATAAATAGTGATTTAGGCGAAGGTGTTGGAAGGGATAAAGCTGTGATGCAATTTATTAGTTCGGCTAATATTGCTTGTGGCTACCATGCAGGTAATGATGAAACTATGGATAAAACCATTAAGCTTGCGCTTGAAAATAATGTGGCTATTGGTGCACATCCGGGCTATGATGATAAGGAAAATTTTGGCCGAACCAATATGGATTTGTCGCCTGAAGAAGTGAAAGTATTAGTGCGAGATCAGATTAAAATTTTAAAAAACAAAGTTGAACTAAAAGGTGGAAAACTGCAGCATGTTAAAGCTCATGGTGCTTTGTATAATCAGGCAGCAAAAAATGAAATGCAAGCTAGAGCTATCGCAGAGGCCGTTTATGAAATTGACCCGAAACTTATTTTTGTTGGCTTGGCAAACTCATTAATGATAGATGTTGCAAAAGAGATTGGACTGCGAACAGCAGCTGAAGTTTTTGCTGACCGAGCCTATACAAATGACGGTTTTTTAGTGCCAAGAACTGAAATAGGAGCTGTTATTCATGACCCTGAACTTTGCAAAAAGAGAGTCCTGAAAATGGTTCAAGACTCAGTAGTTGAAAGTATTGATGGAATTCTAATTCCCATAAAAGCCGATACTATTTGCATTCATGGGGATAATCCTCAAGCAATAGAATTAGCAAAAACTATCTATGATTATTTATTGGGTAATGGTGTATTGATAAAATCAATGGATAAATCAATTTGATGAGAAAAATCATCCGCATATTCATGACCTTTTTCTGAGAAAATAATTAAACGGTTTTTAATTCCGTTTTTATCAAAATTTACTGATAATTCTTTCGTCCTAACTATTCTGGGATCAAGCTCTCCTCCCATAATCGAAATTCGTACATCTTTATCAGCTAAGACCTGGTAATTTAAGAAATCTAAATTTCTTGGAATATGAGGAAAAGCCAGACTTATACCTTTCACAGGGATAAGACCATCAATTGCTAGTTTAAGCGTAAAATATGTTCCTGCCGATTGTGCACCTAATATTATCTGACTTGTATCAACAGGATAATCCTTAACAATCTGATTATACATATCAGCCAATTGAGACAGATTATCTTGTCCATAGCTTTTCAGGAATGAGCCCTGACAAATACTTCCCTGGAGATGCGCTACAATAAATTCATTTTCTAGTTTTGAAGAATGCCAATTTTCTGAGAGAGCAATATGTGAACCCAAACCTCCTGCAAAAGACAGAAACAATGGATAAAACTTATCTTTTGAATAGTCCTTAGGTAGTTCAATCATATATTCGGGTACTGACTCGCTTTGAGCCTGCAGTTTCAGTTCTTCATTCTTTTTAATGAATGTTTCATAATTATCCAATTCTTGCAATTTTTTTGCAAAAGAAGGGAATACGCGCTGGCCGGTCCAGATAGGGTAATAAAGTCCTTCATCCTGACCTTTTAATAAAATATCTAAACAGCTTTTATAATCACCTTGTTCAGCATAGGTAAAAGAAAGTACCCAGAAAATTAAATTAAATCTTTCATATTGACTATCGATTTCATTAAGAGCATTATTTAATAATTCAAGATCATTAGTAGGATTTTCTGCAATGATTGCATCGATGTTTTA
>JAOZQX010000006.1:0-6015 GCA_029931995.1 Bacteroidales bacterium | reverse complement strand
TGATATTCAGATAATTATCTGAGATTTCAGGTTTTTTAATTTCAACTGCATTTTGCTGTGCAAATAAAACGGAATTGCATAATACTATACAAAAATTGATCAATATTAATTTTTTCATAGGTGGTTTTTAAATTTGCTTCAAAAGTAATTCTTTCCCCATTGCATCCAATTACTAATGTGCAAATATCACCTGTTGTGCCACCAAAAGCATTTATGAGTTTAGCTTTTGTTTAATCTTTGATTTTTCTGTTTTTATTCTTCTGTTCACAAGCTTTCAGTAAACTTATCTTCCATCCATTCAATTACATTTTTTGGACCTTTTAGTTTTTGTGGTCAATCTTCAGGAAGTTGGCTGAAATCAAATTCATATTTGATCGAAATGATATCTTCGAGAGAATCAAAATCCAATTAGCTACCATAAAATTTTTCGAAAAATATTGGATAGTTGTAAGCAAATGGTAAAAGCTCTAACTCTTCTTTATCGACATTATTTAAAATCGCGCCAACCAGTGCTGCCTGATGAAGAAAAACATTGTATTTCTCACTTGTATTCTTGCATAGCTCAATCATGCTTGGATCCATGCTAAGTTTTTTAAAATAGGTGTCCCAGGTTTGAAATACCTTATTATTAGGGCGCACAACCAATAAACCGGCATTAAAATAGGGCTTAAGTAAATTTTTATCAGCAATAGCTTCCATCGGGAAAAATGTGTTTTGATCAACATCAGTTATTGAATATACATTTTCCCAATATTCATTCGGTTCTTCATCAAACAACAATCCTATATTTTTATGCATGACCGGACGATAGGCCAATACTTTACCTTTATTCAAAATAAAATCTTTCGGCTCATCTAAAATTAAGATGTTTGCATCTAGTATGACTACAAAATCGAATTCGTTTTCTGCATCTTTTTCGGCTTGTGCCGCAATACATGGCTTGTAACCTAAAAATATTTATAAGCCTCCGGTGGCATTTCTTTAAACCTGATATCGATTGAAAGTTCTTCGAATTTTTCCTGATAGTCTTTACATTTTTCTTCTAATTTGTCGTTCACATAAATTCGGATAGGAGCATTGCTTAATTCACCCCCAAAGGTTCTAAGGCTTTCACATAAATTTAAAGTTCGATCGAACTGATATTCTGCTACTATGTACGATGCAAAAACGATGGAGTCTTTTTTTTCGGTCTTGCAAGCAAATAATATGATTGTAAATATTGATACTATTATGAGTTGCTTAATTGTTTTTATTTTGAGCTTTTGTTAAATTTTCAATGTGTTGTTTTGCCTCTTTTATAGAATGATCTAAAAAGATAAATTGGATATAATTATAGAGACCCTGACGAAGGGCTTCTAAAACTTTTAAGCGTAATTCCCAACTTTCTTTTTGTTCAGGAACTGCTTTTAAAACAATATCGGTTAAATACAAGGCCTTCACATATTCCTGATTCTTTGTAAACGTTTCAATTTGTTTGTTAACAAGCTCAGCTCCGCCCGATAATTGAACTAGCTCAGGGTAAATATCTGTGATCTGAGTTTCATACATCGAAGCAGGATTTCCATCAAACCATCCCACATATTCCTGATAAATTCCGCGTACGCACCATGAAACTTTCCCGAAATATTCGCCAATTGGGTAGTCTTCAGGGGGTCTGATCTCTTTCATTAAAGTGTACATATCTTTGCCTTCATTAATCCCTTTTACGGTTTCATCATGAATGAATCGTAAAGCATCTCTGAAATCACCTACTGTTTCTTGAATTTTTCCTTTAGAAATAACGGGGGAGAGGTGTCCCATAAGGAAGAACTTAGGATTGAAAGATAAAGCAGTATCCAAAGCTTTTAAATACCCAAGCACGGGGCGGTTCATAGTTCCTCTGAAAGTTGCATTGTTAATGAAGTATCGATAATAATTATCGCCCACAAAAACTGCTTCCAGTTCAGGTATCCAAATCGTTGTATGATCGGGAGTTTCGCCGGGCGTATGTATCATTTTAAAATGTATTCCCCCGAGTTCATACTCATACTCATCCGTAAAAAACAGGGTGGGTTCGTAACGAGGGGCTAAATTAGGTTCGGGTTCATCAAGGGGAGGCTGCCCACTCCATATGGAGTTGCGTATGTTGAAATGCCCGGCCAGGCGTTCCTGATAATTAAAATATTCCTTGAATTCTCGCTGGGCAATTACCGGAATATCTTTCCCATCTTTCCATTTGGCGATATGATCGGAATGATCCTGATGTGCATGCGTAAGCAAGATTGCTTTTAAAGGATGTTTTTCCAATATGCTTTCAAAATATTCGGGAGCTACAGAAGCGCCAGCCGGGTCAATTATCACACTTCCATCATTTGTGACAACCAAGTATGAATTACTGGAACCTTCGATGCGATAAAAATTCTCAGCTAATTTTAAATAATCGAGATAAGTGTCGAAAAACCATTCCTTTAGAGGAGTGTTAATTTTAATTTTATTTGTCCACGTTGGAATACGTTCCCAGGCATAATCAAAAATAACTACTGAAATATCTTCAAAGCTTGAAGCTTTTTTCTCTTCTGATAATCGATCGTGAGAATTAAACGGATAGCCATAATTAATGGGCAATTCTTTAATTGTTTCTTTTGAAATTTTTGAATTTATGAGACAACTTAAAACTGCCTGATGAAGGAATAATCTGCGGCGGAAGTCGGTACAGGCTCTTGATTGATATTCCTCATCCTCCAAGAAAACCGTCAAAAGCTCAGCCCATTCTGATAAGATTCCTAAAGAAGGATCAACCGAAAACACCTCACAATTATAATAAGCTTGAATTTCTTCTTCATCAACAATGGTTTTTATCGTTGGAATTTTTTGATAATCCAAGCCCATCTTTTTGTAAAGTGGAGTCCAATAAGAATCAGGCTCTACTCCTTTTTTTAAAGCAATATTATTGGTAAGTGAAACAGCTCTGGCAGCTAATTTTTCTCCGTCCTTTAAATCCAGCGGCTCAACTGAATTCAATATAAGCACGCCGGGATCGACCCAAACCAAAGTTTTAACTTTATTTTTTACCAATTGTTCAACTTGAGCTGCCGCAAATGCTTTAATAGCAAGCGGATAATCCAAAAACGGATTATCCGCTTCAATAGGAATCAACACTGCATTCTCATCATTTATTGATTTACATGGAAAATTGTTTTCATTTCCCAATACAATAAATATTTTACTGTCTTTATAATCTTTGCTTAACTCTCGTATGCCTTTAATCAAGGCTTTTACAAAACGTTCGTTTCTGTCATTTGAAACGTAGGTAACAAAAGCAAGCTCATTTTTGGAATCGAATTTGAGCTTGTCAATATTTTCGCTATTGATTGTATTGCTTAAGGCCGGAGTGGCCGACAGGCAAATAAGCGCTAAAAAGCAGGTCAAGAAAAAATGTATTTGTTTCATCATAATATTTTTATAATTTAGCACCAAAATACATATAATAATATGATTATCAGATAGTAAGTTCATAAGCGGTTAGTTTTTCTTATAAGCGGTAACAATCAATTTTCAACTTATTATATCTTTATACAAATTGTTTTTCGATGGGCCTAAAGCATAAGAAAATATTATTCTGGCTACTCAATGTGTTCTACTGGTTATTTTTCTTTAGCCGAGAATATCTCTACTTGCTTAAATATGTAGGAGTTGAAAAAGGTGCTGCAGCAAATATACTCGCATGGACTTTTTCTTTGGGGTTTTTGTTTTCCATTTTATTCAGGCAATTTTTTATAAAAAAACTCTCAGCTTTACCCAATCTGCGTAAGCTTACCATCAATTATTTTCTTGGATTATTTTCAATGACATTGCTATGGTGCATTGTCGACCTAGGCATAAGTTTCTTTATATGGAGTGAGGAGAGAGTAAATCAACTTCTTTATGAAGGCAATATTATTCAATATTTGTTTACGTATAATTTATACTTTATTGTGTTCATGTTATGGGGTTCTCTTTATTATATAATTTATTTATGGGAGCGGGTAAATATTCAGATGCTTCAGACAAAAGAAGCTGAGAACCTTGCAGGGAAAGCAAAATTTCAGGAGTTACAAAACCAGTTAAACCCTCATTTTTTATTTAATTCGCTGAATTCGGTTCGGGCACTTATTTTTGAGAATAAGGATAAGGCCGCTGAAGCTACTTCCAAACTTTCCGATTTTCTTCGATATAACTTAAGCTTGGGCGAATATATTTTTATTAGTCTGAGTCAGGAAATTCAAGCGGTTAAAAATTACCTTTCTATTGAAAAATTTCGTCACGAGGATTTTTTAAAAGTAAATTATGAGATAGATGCTGCATGTGAGAAGTTTAAAGTGCTGCCAAATATATTACTCCCTATTGTTGATAATGCTGTAAAATATGGAATAAAAACATCAGGTGATGCCTTGGAGATTAATATTAAAATATCAAAAACAAATGATCTTCTGAAATTCGAGGTTTCAAATACCGGTCGTTGGGTTGAAGAAAGTAATGCAACAATCAGTAAAGGCCATAAGCTGGTTAACGATCGTCTGGAAAATGTTTTCGGAGATCAATTTCAGTTTATTATTGAAAAAAATGAGATTGAAGTTATAGTTAAAATTCACATTCCTTTGATTGATGAAAAAAACAGTTCGAACTATAGTAATTGATGACGAAAGACTGGCAAGGCTTGAAATAAGACGCTTGCTAAAGGATTTCCCTGCAATTGAAGTTGTATCTGAAGCTTCGAATATAGCCGAAGCTGTGGAGGAAATCAACACCCATAAACCTGATCTCCTTTTTCTTGATATTCAATTGCGAAGCGAAAATGGTTTTGATTTGCTCGACAAAATTAATTTTACGGGTTCTGTTATTTTTGTTACAGCTTTCGATCAATATGCCGTTCGTGCCTTCGAAGTAAATGCCCTCGATTATTTGTTAAAGCCAGTTGATAAGCATCGTTTGGAGAAGAGTCTTGAAAAAATTAAAAATAAAAAACCTAAAGCTCAGAGCAAGACACCGATTTCAAATCCAAACGATTTGATTTTTCTAAAATTTAACGACTCCCTGAGATTTGTTAAACAAAGCAATATTTTAAAAATTGTGGCAGATGGTTCTTACTCAAAAATATACCTTACCGACAATGCAAGTTGTATGATGAGCAAACCGCTTAAATATTGGGAAAATCGCTTGCCAGAGAGTCAATTCATTCGCATTCATCGTTCGGTAGTTATAAACCTTGAGCATATTCAAAACATTAATAAATCTCCAAATTATTCCTATAAAATTATTTTGAAATATACAGGAGAGGAGATTCTTTCCAGCCGTCGCTATGCCATTAAACTTCGCGAGCAGTTTAAATAATTCCCCTTTTGTTTGAATTTGAAAATAAAATATCTGTATTTTGTAGATAATTAATTATCGTCATACTGAACTTGTTTCGGTATCTTTTTTAAGACTATGAGATTCCGAAACAAGTTCGGAAAGACGAAGAAAAAACAGTATTCTATGGTTCAATATCTTCCATCCGGCGATTCAGCATTTTTAGTGAAGTTTGGGGATGAAATATCTACCGAGATCAATCAAAATATCAGGAGCTTTGTAATGCTTTTAAATGAATTGAAAATCAAAGGTGTTTTGGAACTAATTCCTGCTTATACTGATGTTTTGGTACATTATGATCCATTAGTAATTTCTTTTTCGGATTTATTGGAAGAATTAAAAAAGGCTATAGAAAATCTTGATAAAAAGGATTTGCCCGAAGCTCGTATTATGCGAATCCCTGTTTTATATGGAAATCGTTTTGGTGAAAATTTGGATGCCGTAAAAGCGTATACAAGCTTAAGCGAGGAAGAGATTATCGAGAAGCATACAGCCAATAAATATTTGGTTTATATGCTCGGATTTACGGCCGGTTTTTGTTATTTGGGAGGTATGGATCAGCAATTGGCTACTCCGCGTAAAGAAGTTCCGAGTGAAAAGATATTAGCCGGGGCGGTTGGTATAGCTGCCGGACAAACAGGAATTTAT
>JAOZQX010000215.1:2605-3571 GCA_029931995.1 Bacteroidales bacterium | reverse complement strand
TCTTCGGGTGTTGTGGCATCAACTAATATTTTCTGGAAGCGGCGTTCCAATGCTCCATCTTTTTCAATGTATTGACGGTATTCATCTAAAGTTGTAGCACCTACACATTGAATATCGCCACGTGCTAAGGCAGGTTTAAACATATTGGATGCATCTAATGAACCAGATGCATTCCCAGCTCCAACAATGGTATGGATTTCATCAATAAATAAAATAATATCAGGATTTTTTTCAAGCTCGTTAAGTACGGCTTTCATGCGTTCCTCGAATTGACCACGGTATTTTGTTCCAGCTACCAATGAAGCCAAATCAAGCGTAATAATTCTTTTATTAAATAATGCTCTGGATACTTTACGATCGACGATCCGCAAAGCTAAACCCTCTGCAATAGCAGATTTACCAACACCGGGTTCCCCGATAAGGATTGGATTATTTTTTTTACGGCGGCTAAGTATCTGAGCAATTCTTTCTAATTCTTTTTCACGACCAACAATAGGGTCGAGGCGATCTTCCTCAGCAGCTAAAGTCAGGTCGCGACCAAAATTGTCTAAAACAGGAGTTTTAGATTTCGGATCTGCTGATTTTTTAGCCGTTCCTCCACCAAATCCTTTTCCACTTTCTTCAAATTCATCTTCGGCAGGATCTTGGGGTATATCAGCTCGGGGATTTATGATATTCTTATCGTCTTTCATATTCGTGCTTTTTACTTCTTCTTTCACAGTTTTATAATCAACACCACGTTTTTTAAGGTTGATGGTGGCCAGATTATCCGAATCTTTTAAAATAGCCAATAGTAAATGTTCAGTGCCTATAAGCTCACTATTAAATAGTTTTGCTTCAAGATATGTGATTTTTAATGCTCTTTCGGCTTGTTTTATTAAAGGAATATTTTCAGGTTTTTTTTCAGCCTTTTTAGCATTCCGCACAGAAGTATCAAGTGTAGTCCGCAGATCATCCAAATCTACT
>JAOZQX010000215.1:0-2595 GCA_029931995.1 Bacteroidales bacterium | reverse complement strand
AATCATCAAGGGTTCGGGGTTCAACCTCTTTGGGCGGTTTTTCTTTACCGTATTTCCATTGTAAAAATTTCTTTCCTGTTACCGGATAAAGCGCATATATAAGCAGATCATCCAAATCTACATTCAAATAATTTAATATTTGAACAGCCATGCCATCTCCATCACGGATAATACCCAGTAATAAGTGCTCTAATCCAATATAACTGTTCCCAAGGCGAATGGCTTCTTCACGACTATAGGTAAGTACATTTTTTACTCTCTGCGAAAATTTAGCTTCCATATTGTTTATAATATCTTTTCAAAATTAGTTAAAATATTAGTCATAAATCCTTCTAAAATCAAAGTATCAATAATAGTGCCATGCGAGGGTCTGTTATTGTGAAATATTCATGTGTTTTAAAACGTTATTTCAATTGATTGATTATGGGACTTTTAATTATCTAAAATAAGTGAGAAATGGGGGGGTAGTTGTCATATATTATACATTTTTTCAACAGTTTTCTGTTAGTAATAAAAACTTCCTTAAATGCTGGGAGTGTAAGGAAAAAATCAGTATTTTCGTATGTTCATAACGGTTATTATAATCGTTTAATATTGAGTTGATTAACTAAAGAAGATATGCAAGAAGGAGAAAAGATTGTTCAGGTTAATATTGAGGATCAAATGAAATCTGCTTACATTGATTATTCGATGTCGGTTATTGTTTCTAGAGCCTTGCCTGATGTTAGAGATGGATTAAAACCGGTACACCGTCGTGTTTTATACGGAATGCTTGATTTGGGGCTATTTGCGAACAGATCTTATAAAAAATCTGCCCGTATAGTAGGGGAGGTGCTTGGTAAGTATCATCCACATGGTGATACTTCGGTTTACGATGCTATGGTTCGTATGGCTCAAGATTGGTCCTTACGCTATCCTTTGGTGGATGGTCAAGGTAACTTTGGATCTATTGATGGTGACAGTCCGGCAGCTATGCGTTATACCGAGGCACGTCTTCGGAAAATTGCTGAGGAGATTTTGGTCGACATTGATAAAGATACTGTAGATTTTCAATTGAATTTTGACGATTCCTTAAAAGAGCCAACTGTTCTTCCAACTCGCATTCCTAATTTATTAGTAAATGGTGCATCGGGTATTGCTGTGGGTATGGCTACAAATATGGCTCCTCATAATCTATCAGAAGTTATTGAAGGTACTATTGCTTATATAGATAATAATGAAATTACGATTCCTGAGTTGATGAAATTTGTTAAGGCTCCGGATTTCCCAACAGGTGCTACCATTTATGGTTACGAAGGCGTTAAAGATGCTTTTGAAACTGGTAGGGGACGTGTTATGATGAGAGGCGAATCAACTATCGAAGAGCTTTCAAATGGGCGTGAACAAATCGTTGTTACTTCTGTTCCTTATCAGGTGAATAAATCTGAAATGATCAAGAAAACAGCTGATCTTATCAATGATAAAAAACTTGTTGGAATTACTGATATCAGAGATGAGTCGGATAGAAATGGAATTAGAATTGTATATGAACTTCGGAAAGATGCAGTTACCAATGTGGTATTAAATCTTTTGTACCAAATGACTGCTCTTCAAACATCTTTTAGTGTTAACAATATTGCTTTGGTAAAAGGTAGGCCAAAAACACTAAACCTGAAAGACCTTATCCATTATTTCGTTGAGCATCGTCATGAAGTTGTTATCAGACGTACACAGTACGAGCTTTCAGAAGCTGAGAAAAAAGCACATATTCTTGAAGGACTTTTAATTGCACTGGATCACCTTGATGAAGTAATTGCATTGATTCGTGCGTCACGCACACCTGAAGAAGCTCGCGAAGGTTTGATTAAGAAATTTGAATTGTCTGAGTTACAAGCCAGGGCAATTTTAGATATGCGTTTGCAGAAATTAACTGGTCTGGAGCGTGATAAAATTAAAGCTGATTATGATGAACTAATGAAACAAATTGTTCATTTTAGAGAAATATTGGATAATGAACCTATGCGAATGGGTATCATTAAAGATGAGTTACTCGAGATAAAAGAAAAATATGGTGATGAGCGAGGTAGCCAAATTGTTTATTCAGCAGAAGATTTTAAAATTGAAGATACCATTCCTGATGATGATGTTGTTATTACTATTTCTCATCTTGGATATGTAAAACGCACAAATTTAACTGAATACCGCCAACAAAAACGAGGTGGAAGAGGAGCCAAAGGGAGTAACATCAGAGAAGAAGATTTTGTAGAATACCTCTTTATTGCTTCCATGCATAATTATATGCTTTTCTTTACTGAGAAAGGTAAGTGTTTTTGGCTAAGGGTTTACGAAATACCTGAGGGCACTAAAACTTCCAAAGGTAGAGCGATACAAAATATGGTTAATATTGAACCGGATGATAAAGTACGTGCATTCATTAATATTAAGAATCTGAAAGATCAGGAGTATATTGATAATAATTATATTGTTATGTGTACTCAAAAAGGAACCATTAAAAAGACATCGCTTGCAGCCTATAGCCGTCCGCGCCAAAATGGTATTAATGCCATTACTATTAATGAAACAATGTAGCGTCCCTGGGAATCCTCTATACGAAAC
>JAOZQX010000214.1 GCA_029931995.1 Bacteroidales bacterium | reverse complement strand
TCTTCAACAATTTCCTGACCAAAACCACGGTATTCAATACCATCATACATTCTGCTTAAAACGCGAGCGGTATCTGCCATCGATTCTTTTTTACCAATTTGAGAACCTGAAGGGCCTAAATAAGTAACATGAGCTCCTTGGTCGTAAGCTGCAACTTCAAATGCACAACGAGTACGTGTTGACGCTTTTTCAAAAATCAAGGCAATATTTTTACCGCTTAATTTTGGAACTTCAGTACCTGCGTATTTTGCTTTTTTAAGATCTGCTGAAAGCTCCAATAAAAATTTTATTTCTTGTGGAGTAAAATCCAATAATTTCAAAAAGTTTCGGTTTCTAAGATTGAAAGCCATAATATCCTCCTATGGTTTTAATTATTAATTATTTATATCAAAAATTTATTAGTCGCAAAATTAGAAAATTTAATCTGATTTATATTCATAAAATCAGTTAATTTTTTGGGCGTGTCCCACCTTCCTGAAACACTTTGGTGGGTCGGGCTATCCGCTAAATTCCCGAGCTATGCTCGGGAGATGCCGCTCCTATCCCTCACGCGAAGAGGATAGTCATTCGATAGTAATACGGTTGTAATACCATTTTTTTCGTTTCGATATTTATAATTCTTCGTCATGCTGAATTCAGTTCAGCATCTCATTTTTAAATTAATAGAGATTCTGAAACAAGTTTAGAATGACGAATATTCTTAATCAACAAATTGACTAATTTGCACATCAGCACATTATCAAATTGTGTACTTTTGCACGCATGATTATTATTGACGACACACTGATTTCTGACCACCTTTTGGATGTTAAATTTTGTTGTGATTTGGTTACTTGTAAAGGCACTTGCTGTGTGCAGGGCGATGCAGGTGCTCCATTGGAAGACCATGAATTTTATATCATTGAGGATAATTTAGAAGAGATCAAGCCTTATATGAATACTAAAGGAAGGGAAGTAGTTGAAAAAAATGGCGTTTTTGATTACGATAGCGATGGAGAATTGGTAACTCCTTTGGTTGACGATAAAGAATGTGCGTTTGTTTATTTTGAAAAAGGCATTGCATTGTGTGCTATTGAAAAGGCATGGTTGGAGAAAAAAATTGATTTTCAAAAACCCATTAGTTGCCATTTATACCCGATACGTTTAAAATATCTTACCGATAAAACGGCCTTAAATTACCACCAATGGACAGTTTGTAAGCCGGCACGCATAAAAGGTGACGATATAGGTTTGCCTTTGTATAAATATTTGAAAGTTCCCCTGATTCGTATGTTTGGTGAGGAGTGGTATCGAAAACTTGAAGAAGTGGCAGGAAACCGTTAATATAAAATGGGGTGTTATTTGTAAATAACACCCCATTTTTCAAATATATTTAAAGAATATTTTTTATTCAGCAGCCGTATTTGTTTCCGGGCGAGCTGCGGCCATAGCTTCCAACTCTTTATCAATATGGAAATAACCGGCTTTGTCTTTACCTACCAAATTAATTTTGTCAAGAATTGTTCGCATGGTACTTTCTTCTTCAATTTGCTCATTGATAAACCACTGAAGAAAACTACCTGTTGTATAATCTTTTTCGTTTAAAGTAACTTCATATACTTCATTTATGGAAGCAGTAATGTATTCTTCATGTTTCATTACTTGCTCGAAAATATCAATCACATTTTTAAATTCGAATGGGGGTTGTTCCAGTTCCATCATCTTGGCAAATCCACCTCTGTCGTTTAAATAATGAACAAATTTTAACATGTGTTCACGCTCTTCTTCGGCTTGAGCATAAAGGAAATTGGCAGCACCGCCTAAACCGTTAACCTCACACCATGAGGCCATTTGTAAGTATAATCTTGAAGAATAATCCTCTTTTTTTATTTGGACATTGATTGCTTTTTCAACGTTTTTGTTTATCATGATTTTTTATTTTAGGTCTTTAATTGATTAATCATTACAAAAATAAACAATATAATTAATGTGGATATAAACTATTGAAACAATTTGGTAGTTTAATACCTGAACAAATATATGTGTAATATTTGAACATAAAAAAGCATGAGCCTCATAAGAACCCATGCTAACCAAACATAATCGTATTAATTTTTAACCTTTAAGGGCTTCAGCACCACCAACTATTTCCAGAATTTCGTTAGTGATAGATGCCTGACGGGCTTTATTGTATTTCAGTTTTAAATCTCTAAGTAGTTCTTCAGCATTATCGGTGGCTTTGTGCATGGCTGTCATCCGAGCACCATGTTCCGATGCAAACGAATCCAATAATACTTTATAAAGCTGAATCTTCAATGATTTAGGAATCATCTCGCGAACGATATCTTCTTTATTCGGTTCAAAAATATAATCAGCAGCCAAACTTTCAACCTCTTCTTCTTTTGGCTGAATGGGTAAATATTGTTCTGTAATCAAGTTTTGAGTAGCCGCATTTTTAAACTGATTGTACACGATTTCAATTTTGTCAAACTTTTTAGATGCAAAATCCAACATCAACTGCTCAGCAATTGGCCTTACATTCTCAAAACTTAAATCATCAAAAATTTCAATATTTGTTCCGGCTACATTGTATCCTTTTGAGGTGTAAAAATCGGCTGCTTTTTTCCCGAATGCATAAATAAAAATATTGCCTTTATCATTTTGGCGATTGTATCTTTCTTCAATTATTCTATTGGTTTCTTTGATGACGTTTGCATTGAAAGCCCCACAAAGACCACGGTTTGAGGTAATACTTAAAAAAAGTATTTTTTCTTCAGACCTTACTTGAGAATAAATATTTTCGTCATTGTTTTCAATACTGGTGCTCAAGTTTTGCAAAATTTCATTTAATTTCGAAGCATAAGGGCGCATTTTAAGGATGGCATTTTGTGCTCTCCTCAATTTTGAGGCCGATACCATTTTCATCGCACTCGTAATTTGCTGAGTGGATTTAACCGAATCAATCCTTGTGCGTACTTCTTTTAAACTTGGCATTTATCTAAGGTTTCGTTTTGTTTATCAATATTTATTTCCCAATATACTTGTGAGAAATATCTTTAGCAACCGTCTCAAGTACTTTCAAATCTTCGCCTTCTAATTTTCCGGCTTTTAAATTATCTAATACATCCCGATGTTTGGTTTCCAAAAAATGAAGATATTCAACTTCAAAATCTCGGATGCTTTTAACAGGAACATCCATTAACAAACCTTTAGTTCCACAGTAAACAATAGCTACTTGTTTTTCAACGGTCATTGGTGAATATTGTCCCTGTTTCAAGATTTCAACATTACGAGCACCCTTACCTAAGACGTTCATAGTAGCAGCATCCAGCTCCGATCCAAATTTTGAAAAGGCTTCTAGTTCGCGATACTGAGCTTGGTCAAGTTTAAGTGTACCTGCAATTTTTTTCATGGATTTAATTTGTGCATTACCACCCACACGCGATACCGAAATACCTACATTAATTGCTGGACGAATACCTGAATTGAATAAATCTGTTTCAAGGAAAATCTGTCCATCGGTAATTGAAATTACGTTGGTAGGAATGTATGCAGAAACATCACCCGCTTGTGTTTCAATAATAGGAAGAGCTGTTAATGAACCA
>JAOZQX010000213.1 GCA_029931995.1 Bacteroidales bacterium | reverse complement strand
CCTTTTGATTCGTTAAAGAATTTTACTTTACCTTCTTTCATTGTAATATAATTTTGTTTTTGTTAAGGCTGCAAAGATACATTTTTTTTTATTGTACAAACAAATAATGATGTTATTTAAATATTTAATTTAATTTGTTTTCTTATAATTCATAGATGCTATGCTTAAAATGGCAATGGCATAAACTGAGAGAGCAGAAAATTCAAAGATTAAATCTTTAAAAGATGAGCCTTTTAAAAGTATCATTCGAATAGCTTTCATATAATAAGAGAATGGATTGATGAAATTAATTTTCTGTGCCCAGTCAGGCATATTCTCTGCCGGAGTAAAAATTCCTCCCATCAATAAAAATAGCAACATGAAAAAATAGGCTAAAAACATTAGTTGTTGCTGGGTGTTCGTTAAAGTGGATAAAAACAAACCGATTCCTAAAACAACCAATAAATAAACCGCCGATATGCTTAGCAAGCTGAATAGATTCCCCAGCATGGGCAAATCAAATAATAGCTTGCCAATACTAAGTCCAAAAGCCAGTTCAAACAAAGCAATGATCCAAAATGGAAGAAGCTTACCAATCAAAAATTGGTACTTTTTTATGGGCGTTACATTGATTTGTTCGATGGTTCCAATTTCTTTTTCGCGAACTAAATTCAGGCCTGCTAAAAACATACCGATCACCGTTACCAAAATAACCAGAATACCCGGCAACATATAAATTTTATAATCTAAATCGCGGTTAAACCAATAGCGGGGTATAATATTTAGCTTTTGTCTATTCGCTCCTTCAGGCCCCAGCCATTGAACGCGTAGGCTAGAGTTATAGTCGGCAATAACGGAATTGGTGTAGGAATTTATTAATCCCGCCGACGTTCCGTTAATGGCGTTGATTAGTATTTGTAAATCAGCTTTGCTTTCGCGCATTAAATCTTCTTCGAAACCATTGGGGATATTCAGAATAGCATCTACTTTTCCGGTTTTCATCTCGTCCTCAGCTTTACTTATCGAATAATCAATAAAGCTTAATTCGTAAAACGGGCTTCCTTTAAATTTACTCACCAATTCGATAGAAGTACCGGAAGCATCTTTATCAATCACACCTAGTTTTATCGTTTTCATTTCAAGATTTGCTGCATAAACCAGTATTAGCAATTGAACGATTGGTACGACAAAAATGATGGGCAAGATCGTGCGATTACGCATAATTTGCAGGAATTCTTTCTGTAATAAATAGCGAATGATCCTCATTCTTCAAGCCTGATTTTAAAGCGTTTCACACTAATTATAATAAACAACACACACATACTGCCTATGATCAAAGTCTCTTTCCAGATAAAGGAAAATGGGGTTCCCATCAGCATTATTTTTTTTATGATGATGATATACCATTTAGGAGGTACAATGTTTGAAAGGTATTGTAGAGCCACAGGCATATTTTCGATGGGGAAAATGAAACCCGACAGCAAAATGGTTGGCAGCATCAAAGCAAAAATGGAGATCATCATGGCCGTTTGCTGATTGTCGGTTAAAGTAGAAATCATAATCCCCAGAGATAGAGCCATCAAAATAAAAAGCATGCTTTCGCCGATTAATAATAAAAAGCTGCCCTCGATGGGGACATTAAATAAAAAGTAGGCCAATGTAATAATTAAAAGGGCGTTAACAAACGAAAGCACAAAATATGGAATTACCTTACCCACTACAATTTGTATAGGTTTTAGCGGCGAAGCCAGTAATATTTCCATGGTTCCCATTTCTTTTTCGCGGGCAATGGAGATGGATGTCATCATAGCTGAAATCAGCACCAGTATCAAGGCCATTGTGCCGGGTACAAACATATAAACCCCTTCCAAATTTTCGTTATACATCATCCTGACTTCAGGAACAATTTGTAAAGGCGGGTTTTTTAATTGCCCCTCTTTTATATAACTATTGATGATGGAAGATGTGTAGTTTACAATTAGGTTGGCGGTGTTGGCATCGCTGGCATCCACTATCAATTGGATGTTTCCGCTTCCCTCCTTTTGCATTCTTTCGGCCAGGCCTTCTTCAAAAATAATGGCTTCTTTTACATCGCCCTTTTTGAAATAGGTTTCAATTTGATCAGGGTTTTCAATTTCATCTTCTAAAATAAAATAACCAGATGAAAGAATTCGATTGGTAATATCCCGACTAACTTCATCTTTCGCCTCATCCAGAATAACGATTTTTACATTATCAATTTCGTTGGTTACCACGTATCCAAAAATTAGTATCTGTGTAACAGGAATGCCAAACAATATGATCATTGTTCTTATATCACGGAAAATGTGGTGAAACTCTTTTTTTATAAATCCAATAAACTGCTTCATATTAACGTGCAATTTTTAAAAATACTTCGTCCATATCTTTGGCTTTGTACTGTTCAATTAAAGCCTGTGGGGTGTCAAGAGCAACTATTTTTCCGTCAACCATAATCGAAATGCGGTCGCAATATTCGGCTTCATCCATATAATGAGTCGTTACAAAAATGGTAACCCCATTGTTTGCTGCTTCGTAAATTAAATTCCAAAACTGTCGACGGGTAATGGGGTCAACACCTCCGGTTGGTTCATCCAAAAAAACAATACCCGGATTGTGAAATACAGCCACCGAGAAAGCTAATTTTTGTTTCCAACCCAAAGGGATCTCACTGATTAGTTTGTCGGCTGCAGCCTTCAGTTCAAGCTTTTGTAAGAGTTCCTTAGTCCGTTGTGCAATTTCTTTTTTAGATAAGCCATAAATTCCACCATACAATCGTATGTTCTCCTGCACCGTTAAATCTTCGTAAAGAGAGAATTTTTGGCTCATATAGCCAATGCTTTTTTTAATTTCTTCGGTTTGTGTGTACAGATCATATCCTGCCACTTCAACTTCGCCGGAGCTTGGTTTTAACAGACCGCAAATAATTTTCATGGCCGTAGTTTTTCCGGCTCCATTGGCTCCCAGGAAACCAAATATTTCTCCTTTATGTACCTCAAAATTCAGATTATCGTTGGCAACAAATGATCCAAACCTTTTTACCAAATTCCGCACCTTTATGACTTTCTTCTCCTGCATCATAATCCAGCCTCCTCTCTCACGGGTTTATTCATCAAATCCATAAAACAATCTTCAATATTTGCCTCAATGCTTTGTGTTTTTATTTCCTGATGGCCTTTGCTTTTCAGGTAAGTGTTTATTTCACTTTCGTGGATGCTCGTTCTTTTATCAGTATAATGCACATATTGCCCGAAAGGGAAAGCGCTATTACTGAACTCGTAGTTTTCTAAATCTTGAATTAGTTTGTAGATATTGTTTGAGCGGATAGCCCATAGTTTGTGAGGAAAATTAGCAGTGATTTCCTGTGGCGTGGCAATGGAAAGGATTTCCCCTTTTTGGATTAAAGCTACTCTATCGCACAAACCGGCTTCATCCATATAAGGTGTGGAAACCAAAATGGTAATTCCTTTTTCTTTTAAATCGGCTAACATTTCCCAAAATTCCTTACGTGAAACGGAGTCAACTCCTGTGGTGGGTTCATCCAAAAAAAGGATTTTGGGCTTATGGATTAAGGCACAAGAGAGTGCT
>JAOZQX010000212.1:161-3608 GCA_029931995.1 Bacteroidales bacterium | reverse complement strand
CCTGCTGATGCTGATTATTTTCACATCACTACAAATAATACAATCTACGGAACCGAAATCAAAGAAGATTTAGATGTGAATCTTCCATTGGTAGCCGATATGTCATCTGATATTTTTAGTCGTCCTATGGACGTTTCAAAATACGCGATGATTTATGGTGGTGCACAAAAGAACCTTGCCCCTTCCGGTGTAACTTTTGTTATTGTTAAGAATGAAATTTTAGGAAAGGTTGACAGAGTTATTCCTTCAATGTTCGACTATCGTACTCACATTAAAGGCGAATCAATGTTTAACACACCTCCATGTGTTCCAATTTATGCTGCACTTCAAACGTTGAAATGGTTAAAAGCTCAAGGTGGCCTTGCTGAAATAGAAAAAGTAAATATTAAGAAAGCTGGTTTACTTTATGGCGAAATTGATCGCAATCCATTATTTAAAGGAACTGTTGAAGATAAAGCCGACCGTTCGCTAATGAATATTTGTTTTGTAATGGCTGAAGCTTACCAGGAACACGAAGCAGCATTTATGGAGTTTGCAACTTCAAAAGGTATGATGGGAATTAAAGGCCATCGTTCTGTTGGAGGTTTCAGGGCTTCTACTTACAATGCGCTTCCTATCGAAAGCGTTGAAGCTTTAGTAGCTTGTATGCAAGAATTTGAAAAATCAATAGCATAATTATATTTTAATAATAGGCAGGTTTAATTTAGCCTGCCTTTGTTTTAATTTAAAGAACTAAATAATATGACAAAAGTATTAATTGCAACTGAAAAGCCTTTTGCTAAGGCAGCAGTTAAAGAGATCAAAGGCGTTTTTGATAAAGCCGGATACGAGACTATTTTACTCGAAAAATATGCTGATAAATCGGACTTTATTAATGCTGTTAAAGATGTTGATGGCGTAATTATTCGTAGCGATAAAGCGACAAAAGAAGTATTGGATGCAGCCGATAATTTAAAAATTATTGTACGTGCCGGTGCCGGTTACGATAATATTGATTTGGAAGCAGCAACAGCAAATAATGTTGTAGCGATGAACACTCCCGGACAAAATTCGAATGCGGTAGCTGAATTAGCTATTGGCATGATGATTTACCAAGCGCGTAAGCAGTTTAACGGAACAGCCGGAACTGAGCTTAAAGGCAAAAAAATCGGGATTCATGCTTATGGTAATGTAGGCAAATATGTGGCAACCATTGCTAAAGGTTTTGGAATGGAAGTTTATGCTTTCGATCCTTTCGTTAAGAAAGCTGCGATTGAAGCCGATGGTGTTAAAGCTGTTGATTCTGCTGAAGAATTGTACAGCATATGTAATTATATTTCATTACATATTCCTGCCAATGAGCATACCAAAGGATCAATTAATTATGATTTATTAATGAAGATGCCTACAAACGCTACATTGCTAAATACAGCACGTAAAGAAGTAATTTGCGAAGAAGGCTTGAAAAAAGTTTTAGCCGAAAGAGCGGATTTTTATTATGTATCGGACATTGCTCCTGACTGTGCAGCCGAGCTTAAAGAAAATTACGATATTAGGTGTTATTTTACGCCTAAGAAAATGGGTGCTCAAACTGCCGAAGCAAATATTAATGCCGGTATTGCAGCAGCAACTCAAATTGTTAACTTTTTAGAAAAAGGTGATAAAACATTTCAGGTTAATTAGTATCGATTAACCTCATTTTTACTTCTATCAAGTAAACTAAAAATACTAATTAAAGAACAGGCAAAATGGAAAATAACAGCGAAAAACAGTTCACTTTTTTCAGATTTGAGGATTTACGGGTCTATCATAAAGCCCTGACTTATACCACATGGGTGAGTGATACTTCAAAATTAAATTTTGATTCGAACTCCGAATTAATGAAAAGGTTTAACCTCTCGGCTCAAAATATTGCCCTCAATATTGCTGAAGGATCTGCACGTAACAAAAGCCAGTTTATTTATTATTTAAAAATGGCTAAAAGTGCAGTCCGCGAGTGTTTGGTTTTTACTTCGATTTCGTTGAACCAAGGACTAATAACTGAAACGCTGGATACGGAATCAAGAAATCAGTTGATGGAGATGACCAAAATGATAGGTGCTTTGATCTCCTCACTTCAGCGCTCGGTAAATAAAGAAGATGAAGTGGATGAATATCAAGAAAAAGTAGATGCAAATTCATATTAATTATTAATAAATTATTTTGAGTAGAAAATGGCAATTTTAAAAGCATTTAAAGGAATTCGGCCTATAGCCGAGAAAGCACATTTGTTAGCCTCACGTCCTTACGACGTTTTAAATAAAGCAGAAGCCCGCATTGAAGCTAAAGACAACGATTTATCATACCTGCATGTTGTGAAGCCGGAAATGGATTTACCAGACGATGTAGACCAGTATGGGAAAGCTGTTTATGAAAAAGGAAAAGAAAACTTTTTAAAATTAATGGATGAAAAGGTTTTGGTTCAGGATGATAAAGATTATTTGTACATCTATGCCCAAACCATGAATGGAAGAACTCAGTACGGACTTGTTGGTTGTGCAGGCGTTGAAGATTACATGAATAATGTAATAAAAAAGCATGAGTTAACCCGTCCGGATAAAGAAGCAGATCGTATGAATCATGTTCGCACTAGCGGAATGAACTACGAACCTGTTTTCTTCTCATATCCAGCTGTTAAAGAAATTGATAAAATTGTTGCTGAAGTGGTTAAAGCTAAAGCTGATTACGATTTTACTACAGATGATGATTTTGGTCATCATTTTTGGGTTATCCGCGATCAGGCGAAAATTGACCGAATCATTGAATTGTTTGGTAAATTACCGGCCACATATGTTGCTGATGGACATCATCGTACAGCTGCTGCTGCATTGGTTGGCAATGAGCGCAGAAAAAACAACCCAAACCACAATGGTACAGAGGAATATAATTATTTCCTCGCTGTTCATTTCCCAGACGATCAATTAACCATTATTGATTATAACCGTGTTGTGAAAGATTTATATGGTTTAAGCAAAGTAGATTTTATAGAAAAGCTTAAAAAAGGTTTTGACGTTGAGGAAAAAGGTACTGAGATATACAAACCCACAGAGCTGCATAATTTTTCTATGTATTTAGATGGGAAATGGTATTCGTTAACAGCTAAAGCCGATACTTATGATGATAACGATCCAATCGGAGTATTAGATGTAACAATTCTTACCAATGAAATTTTAGCTCCATTTTTAGATATTGAAGACTTACGTCGATCTAAACGTATTGACTTTGTCGGTGGTATTCGCGGATTAGGTGAATTAAGCAGAAGAGTTGATAATGGTGAAATGGAAGTTGCTTTCGCCTTATATCCCGTATCAATGAAACAATTGATTGATATCGCCGATTCAGGAAATATCATGCCTCCAAAAACAACTTGGTTCGAGCCGAAGCTACGAAGTGGCCTGATTATTCACGCATTGGATTAATAGTTTTAAG
>JAOZQX010000212.1:0-151 GCA_029931995.1 Bacteroidales bacterium | reverse complement strand
GATAGTCTTTCCAAAACTAATGTTGGTGAACCCCTTTTTTTTGTGGGTAAAAAAAAAACGCGACTCCGGAGGGGGATAGATGTTACCTGGTTGTCCGGAGTCACAATGCACGTGTGAACTTTGGTAGGATAGGGAAAGAATATTATGAACT
>JAOZQX010000211.1 GCA_029931995.1 Bacteroidales bacterium | reverse complement strand
ACCGCCAATAACATTTCCGGCACGTGCAGTTGCAATAGCAAGTTTATGTTTGGAATAATCAGCGGAGTTAAAATAAGAGTTTCTGTACGAGGCCGTTACAATTTCCGAACAAGCCTTACTGCTTGAATAAGGATCATAACCTCCCAGCGGATCATACTCTTTATAAGGGTATAAAGTTTCTTTATTTTCGTAGCATTTATCTGTAGTGATATTCACAAACGCCTTAACAGAATCTACTTTTCTCAGAGCTTCCAGTACATTTATTGTACCCATTACATTGGTTTCGTAGGTGTATTTTGGCTCGGTGTAGGATGTACGAACAAGTGGTTGTGCCGCCAAATGTAAAATAATGGATGGTTGAGCATCTTGGATCGATCTCAATAGTTTTGCCTCATCCCTAATATCACCAATTGTGGAGTGAATAAATGAATCAATTTGACATTGCTCAAAAAGGCTGGGATCAGTATTAGGCTCCAAAGCGTAACCAAAAATTTCTGCTCCAAAATAATTTAGTAAAAGGCAAAGCCAAGACCCTTTAAAACCAGTATGTCCGGTAATAAAAACCTTTTTATTTTTCCAGAAATTTGGATCAGGGCTTACTCTTTCCATAGCTTCCATTTACAATTATCGGAATTCCACATTTGTTCTAATTCAATTTTATCTCTCAATGTATCCATTGGATGCCAGAACCCCTGATGCCTAAAAGCCATTAGTTCATCATCTTTAACTAATTTTTCTAGTGGTGTACGCTCCCAAATGGATTGATCGTAGTTTTCTATAAAGTTAAAAACATCCGGTTCTAAAACAAAGAATCCACCATTTACCCAGTCGGCATCCTTAGGTTTTTCCTTGAAAGTAGAAATCTTACCCGCATCATCAAAAACTATTGAGCCAAATCGTCCAATTGGTTGAACAGCGGTAATGGTTGCTTTTTTATTGTTTTTTTTATGAAATTCAACAAGCTTTTTAATGTCAATATTTCCCAAACCATCGCCATAGGTTAACATAAATGTTTCATCACCAATATATTTCTGAATACGCTTGATCCGGCCTCCTGTCATTGTGTTTACGCCAGTATCAACAAGGGTTACGCGCCAAGGTTCAGCATGCGATGAGTGAATTTCTAAATTATTATTCTCCAAATCAACCGTAATATCTGCCTGATGCATATAATAATTTGCAAAATATTCTTTGATAAGGTAGCCTTTATAACCACAACAAATTACAAAATCATTAAAGCCAAAAGAGGAATATATTTTCATTATGTGCCAAAGCATAGGCATCCCTCCTATTTCCACCATTGGTTTGGGTTTTAGGTCAGTTTCTTCACTTAAACGAGTGCCAAGACCTCCGGCTAAAATAACTACTTTCATATGTTTATAATTTATGTTTTAGATTTAGAATCTTCTTAAAATAATATTTTTGGTTTTCGCAAAAAACATGAACGGGTTTACTAATAAAAGTTTTAGCAGTTGGAGTTTCAAATTTGATGTTAGCTTCTGCATTGCTTTATCCCTAATTTGTTTGAGTTCATCGGCCGTAAACCATTTGTTATGAATTACAGAGCCCATAGTCGCTAATTCCTGATAATCGAAATTATCTGTTGAAATTATTTTACTCTCAATACATTCATCGAACAAGCGTGTTCCGGGATAAGGAACTGCACATGAAATAAAAACATTATCACATCCTAAGTTTTTCAACTTACGAGCGTATTTTATTGTAGTTTGAACATCTTCCAGTGTTTCTTTTGGGAATCCAATTACAAGATAACACAATACGTAAATACCTGCTTTCGAGGCCATTTTTACTGCTTTCTCACAATCAGCCAAGTCCATTTTTTTGCTAATGATATTATTTAATGTTTCCTGGCTTCCACTTTCGGGCGCGAGCGAAATACTTTTTACTCCAGCTTTCTTCATTAGCCTGAGTAGTTCAATATCCAACTTGTCTGCTCTTACTCCATTTCTAAGATAAAAACTTAGGCCTAATTTTTCTTGAATAATTTTCCTGAAAAGCTCTTTAGCCCAGTTAATATCATTTGTGAGGTTATCATCCTCTATATATATTTCTTTAACACCCAATTTTCTTGAAAGCAATATAATTTCTTCAAAAATAGCATCCACGCTTTTATACCGAACTTTTTTGCCCATTATTGTATGAATTGAGCAAAAAACACAGTTGTAAGGACAGCCTCTGGTTGTAAATATATTTGCCCACCGACGACCTCCACTCGCTGCCCAATATTTATCTAGTGACAATAAATCATACTGAGGCATTGGCAAGGAATTTAAATCTTCGATATATTTCGGCTTGTTTTTCGACAAATCAGGTAAAGAAACATTTTCTGATAGATGCACAATTTCGGGTGGCAAAGTATCTGTTGAATTTTCGTTTAATGCATTCAGTAGCCGAAATTCACCCTCACCAATAATTAGCCAATCTATATTATTATTCACTATTGTTTCAGGGGCAGCACTTACGTGATTCCCACCCGTTACAGTAATAATATTTTTGTTAATTTTTTTAATTAAGGTGTTTACGTGAATTGCTGAATTTAATTGGATTGAAAATTGCATGGAAATTCCAACAAGATCTGGCGAGTATTCTTTGATGATATCCGCAATCTCGTCATCCGATATCCCAATCCTTATTAAGCCATTGTTAATGGGCTGCTTATTTGTTACATCCTCAATAAAGCAATCAAGTATTTTTACTTCATAATCATTCTTCTGTAAAACTGCAGCAATGAAAGCGAGACCAAGAGGAAATGATTGCACATCTTCGACCCAGGATTGTTTAACAATCGCTGGAGGATTAATCAATAATATTTTCTGAGTTTTTCTTTTCATCAAATTTCACTTAATCAGTATGAGAAATAAATTTAACACTAATTTACATTTTTTTATGAACATATGGTTGTTGTTATAATTTGATTTGCTAATAAAAAAGAGGGTTAAAATATTTTATCTTTGAAATAGTAGAACAGTTTATTTGTTACGAATTTTTCACACATAATAGTTTTGTGTACAATGACTTCAAAAAATAACTCTAAATATCCCTTGGTTTCTGTAGTTACCGTGAATTACGATCACAGTCAGGATACGATTGAATTTCTTGACTCGCTTAAAAAATTCCCTTACCCAAATATTGAATGCATAGTTGTTGATAATGGCTCCAGATACGAAGACCCTGATATCATCAAACAAAAACACCCTGAAATTAATTTTGTCAAAATCAAAAAAAATATAGGATTTGCTCCTGCAAATAATATTGGCATAAAACAAGCAAAGGGAGAATATATTCTTTCTATTAATAATGATGTTATTGTAACCAAAGACTTTTTATTTCCATTAGTTCAAAAACTTCAGGAAAATTCTGAAATTGCTTTAGTAGCTCCTAAAATCTGTTTTTATTATGGGTCACAAAATATTCAGTCGACCGGATTTACCGAAATTAATCCATTAACGATCAGGAATAAAGGCATTGGTTGTAATGAGCCAGATGAGGGTAAATATAATAAAGACTCTCTTACGCCTTTTGTACATGGTGCTGCCATGCTTTTTCAATCAAAATTGGTTTTACTTTTGTCAATTTTGGAATAGCAAATAT
>JAOZQX010000210.1 GCA_029931995.1 Bacteroidales bacterium | reverse complement strand
TGGAAAAGAAAAAAAGGTAAAAGAGTACCTTGAAAGTGAGATTAGTCGCCTCAACTTACAGGATTACATATCGCAAATCCTAATCCCAACTGAAAAAGTTTATCAGGTTAGGAAAGGAAAGAAGATTAGTAAAGAACGGAATTATTTTCCGGGATATGTGCTAGTTGAAGCAAGTCTTGTTGGCGAAATCCCACACATTGTTAAGAGTATACCGAATGTTTTAGGGTTCTTAGGAACCAAAGGAGAAGCAGATCCAATACGTCCAGCTGAGGTGAATCGCATCTTAGGTAAAGTTGATGAACTGGCCGAGCAAGGAGAAGAAGTAAACATTCCGTTTATTGTTGGTGAGTCGGTAACAGTAATTGATGGTCCTTTCAACAGCTTTAGTGGTATTATTGAAGAAATCAATGAAGAAAAGAAAAAGCTGAAGGTTATGGTAAAGATTTTCGGAAGAAAAACACCATTGGAGCTTGGATTTATGCAAGTTGAAAAGGAATAACGATTATTCAAAAGGAATAGCCTTATTTATAAAACGCAATTAAGTTTAAAACAAAATGGCAAAAGAAGTAAGCGGATTAATTAAATTACAAATTAGAGGAGGTGCTGCAAATCCATCTCCACCTGTAGGACCTGCATTGGGTGCTAAAGGTGTGAATATTATGGAATTTTGTAAGCAGTTTAATGCTCGTACACAAGAACAAGCCGGTAAAGTTATTCCGGTTATTATTACGGTGTACAAAGACAAATCCTTTGACTTTATAATTAAAACTCCACCCGTTGCTGTACAAGTTATGGAAGCCGCCAAAATCAAAAAAGGTTCTGAAGAATCTAACAGGATTAAGGTAGCCACCATTTCATGGGATCAAGTAAGATCAATTGCTGAAGGCAAAATGGTTGACATGAATGCTTTCAATGTTGAATCAGCAATGCGAATGGTGGCAGGTACCGCCAGAAGTATGGGAGTTAAAATAAAAGGAAAAGCACCTTTTGCTAACAATTAAAATGCAAAATGCATTTTAAATTATTAGTCACAATTATTTAAGAAATCAGAAAATGGCTAAATTATCAAAGAATAGAAAAGAAGCTTTAGCAAAGTACGATAGAGAATCCATATTCGATCTTGAGGAAGCAATTAGTATTGTAAAAGAATCAAATTTTGCAAAATTTGACGCTTCAGTAGATGTAAATATTAGATTAGGAGTTGATCCTCGTAAAGCCAATCAAATGGTTAGAGGTACTGTAACGCTTCCTCACGGAACCGGAAAAACAGTTAAAGTCCTAGTACTTTGCACTCCTGAAAAAGAGGAAGAAGCTAAGGCAGCCGGTGCTGATTATTACGGGCTTGATGAATACGTCGACAAAATTAAAGGCGGCTGGACGGATGTAGATGTTGTTATTACCATGCCAAGTGTAATGCCTAAAGTTGGTGCTTTAGGACGAATTCTTGGACCACGTGGTTTAATGCCGAACCCTAAAACAGGAACGGTAACAATGGAAGTTGGGAAAGCGGTTCAAGACGTAAAAGCTGGTAAAATTGATTTTAAAGTTGATAAATTCGGGATTATTCATGCTACTGTTGGAAAAGTAAGTTTCGATCAAGAAAAATTACTTGACAATGCAAGAGAGTTACTCCTAAACGTTATCAAACTAAAACCAACTTCAGCAAAAGGTACTTATATGAAAAGTATTTATATGTCAAGCACCATGGGTCCTGGCGTACAAATCGAACCTAAATCAATAAGCGCAGTATAGTCTGGTAAATTAGAAGATTTAAGTTATGACAAAAGAAGAAAAAAATCAGTTTATCGATTCTTTAAAAGAACAGTTAAATAGCAGTAATTATTTTTACCTTACTGATATTGCTGACTTAAATTCTGAAGCGACTACTAATTTACGTAGATTATGTTTCAAGATGAATGTTAAACTGCAAATGGTTAAAAACACACTGCTTCAAAAAGCAATGGAACAAACCGAAAAAGACCTTGAACCTCTTTACGAGGTTTTAAAGGGATCTACTTCAATAATGTGGGCCGAAGCAGGAAATGTACCTGCCAAGCTAATCAAAGAGTTCAGAAAAAAGCAAAAACAAGCAAAACCAATTTTAAAAGGTGCCTATGTTGAAGAAATGGCATATGTTGGTGAAGATCAATTGGATCTACTTGTTAACATTAAATCTAAAAATGAACTTATTGGTGATATCATTGGATTATTACAATCACCTACTAAAAATGTTATTTCAGCATTGCAATCAAGTGGTCAAACATTATCCGGTGTAATTAAAACATTATCTGAAAAACCTGAATAAGGAAACTCTAATTATAATAAACAACGAAGTAAAAAGACTACATTAAAAAACAATTAAAAACAATTATAAAATGGCAGATTTAAAAGCTTTTGCAGAGCAATTAGTTAATCTAACAGTAAAAGAAGTTAACGAATTAGCTGAAATTCTTAAAGAAGAATACGGCATCGAACCAGCAGCTGCAGCAGTAGCAGTAGCAGGTCCTGCAGCAGGTGGTGGCGAAGAAGCAGCTGAAGAACAAACATCATTTGATATTATTCTTAAAGCAGCTGGTCAATCTAAACTTGCAGTTGTTAAACTTGTAAAAGAACTAACAAGTCTTGGGCTAAAAGAAGCGAAAGAACTAGTTGATGCTGCACCTAAAGCAATTAAAGAAGGTGTAACTAAAGACGAAGCTGAAGCACTAAAAACCCAATTAGAAGAAGCTGGCGCAGAGGTTGAAGTTAAGTAGGTAGTTGATATTTACTAATTAGTAGAAATTAGACGATCTCCTAATTATTAGTGGAATAAGAGTCTGCTTCTGAATTTTGGTAAACCAATATTACTACTAACCAGCCTGCCGTAAGGCGGGCTTAAAACTTATAACCTTGACAGTACAAAAAAATAAAAGAATAAACTTCGCATCTACAAGAGTTCAGACTGAATACCCTGATTTCCTGGATATTCAATTAAAATCTTTTCAGGATTTTTTCCAATTGGAAACAAATCCTGAAAATCGTATTAATGAAGGTCTGTATAAAGTTTTCGCAGAAAACTTTCCTATTACCGATGCGAGAAATAATTTCGTTCTCGAATTCTTGGATTATTTTATTGATCCACCCAGATATTCAATCGATGAATGCATTGAAAGAGGATTAACGTATAGTGTTCCTCTCAAGGCAAAACTAAAGTTGTATTGCACCGATCCTGACCATGAGGACTTTGAAACCATCATTCAGGATGTGTATTTAGGGATGATTCCCTACATGACACCCAAAGGCACTTTTGTTGTTAATGGTGCTGAGCGTGTTGTAGTATCACAACTTCACAGATCGCCCGGTGTATTCTTCGGAACCAGTTATCATGCGAATGGTTCGCAGTTGTATTCCGCCCGTATTATTCCTTTTAAAGGAAGTTGGATGGAATTTACAACCGATATTAATAATGTGATGTATGCTTACATCGACCGTAAGAAAAAATTACCGGTTACTACATTATTACGTGCCATTGGTTTTGAAAGCGACAAGGATATACTCGAAATTTTTAATCTGGCCGAAGAAATAAAAGTGAGTAAAGCAGGTTTAAAACGCGTTGTTGGACGCACACTTGCAGCTCGTG
>JAOZQX010000209.1 GCA_029931995.1 Bacteroidales bacterium | reverse complement strand
GTTCTAAAATTTAAAAAACAAAATTATCATTGATCGGTCCGTAAGCATGGAAAAAGCCTGTGAGCATTACTGTATTCACATCAGCTTCGTTATTTGCTACACCTGAGTTTACAAGTAATCGTCCAATTTCATTTGAACGTTTTCCATATTCCATTCCTAATTTAGCACCAAAATCAGGCATCGATTTCATGGTTGCAAAATATTCTGCAAAAACCTGATTTTTATCTTTTCTGCGGATGGTTGATTTCCAGCTAACTTTCGGGTTTGGATGTTTGCCTAATACTTTGTCACATTTTGCCTGATAATCAGCAATAGCAACATAATCTTTAGTATCCGGATTAAAGATAGCAATCGGACGGCCTTTCTCATATTTAAGGAATCCGTCTTTTTGTGAACCGTTTGAATGCTGGCCACCTTTCACTCCCATCTCCATCAATTTATCCAATAAATCGCTATGTAAATCTTCATCTTTTAAGAATGGATTCATCACATTCATAATAAATTGAACTACATCAACACCCACATAATCGATCAATTGAAAAATTCCCATTGGACGAACCAAATAATCCTGAGCAACTTTATTTACACAATAAACAGCTTCAACAAAAGGCATATCTTTAGTCAAACGACCCACTTCAGTAATGGCGTATAAAGCATCTCTCATGAAATGACCATTTCCAATAAAACCTGCATAGTCATTTGAAGGAACAACAATCTTACCTAATTTCTTAGCATATTCTTTTGCAAAATCTTCCATCCCGGATACCGGACTTGGAGGTAAAATCAGTTCTACTAATTTTTGAACAGCAGGGGGATTATAAAAATGAAATCCCAAAACACGGCCACCTAAATTTGCTTCATTATCAATAATATTTATTGGAACTGAAGAGGTATTGGTAAAATACCAGGGTTTGTTAGGATTATTCTTATCTATTTGAGTAAAGATTTTAACTTTTAAATCTTTGTTTTCGCTAACGGCCTCAAATATTAAATTTGACTCATAAGCCACCTCAACTTTTGTAACCGGGCGCACAACACTCAACACATCAAATACATACTGATTAAGAATTTCTTCATTCTCAATCAAGTCGGCACGATCGGCATACATTTTCCGAAGCCAAATAATTTTCTTCTCAGCAATTTTAGTAACCTGAGTTTTAAGATATCGTAGTAATCCGGCCAAGCCTTCTTGCGAAAGATCCATGGCATTCAGACAGAAAGGTTTTCCTTTATTCTCTGGTTTCAGGCTAAGATCAGCCATTTCAATGGCGGTCAATAATAAAATCCCGCTTCCCATTTTTCCGGCGGCACCAAGAACCGTTACATTTCTTAAACGTTCGTCGTAATTCATATACTTTGAAATTTTTATTTAGTAGATTAAATATTTATTTACCAATTCGGTTTTCTTTTTTCTAAAAAAGCTTTCATTCCTACTTCTCCCTCAGCTTTGAATTGTGTTCCGAAATAATCGGCCTCTAATTCATTGCCATTTTCAAAATCCATTTGCATACCTTGACGAGTTACATACTTTACTTTTTTGATCGCTTCGGGTCCTTTAGATTGAATGTTTTTTGCAATCTTTAAAACCTCATCCATCAAAACTTCTGGCTCAAACACCTTCTGAACAAGACCTATTCGCAATGCATCTTCAGCACCAATCATATCAGCTGTCATTAATAAATACAATGCATTTGCTAAACCTACCAAGCGTGGTAAACGCTGAGTTCCGGCATAACCGGGTATCATCCCCAAATTAACTTCCGGTTGTCCAAACTTTGCTTTTGTGCTGGCAATTCGAAAATCGCAACCCATGGCTAACTCTAATCCTCCACCTAAAGCAAAACCATTTACAGCTGCAATTACGGGGATCTCTAATTTCTCAAGACTTGAAAATGTATTTTGTCCTAAACGAGAAAATGCAGTTCCTTCTTCAGGTGTTTTATCCACCATCTCAGCAATATCAGCACCAGCCACAAAGGCCTTTCCTTCTCCGGTTATAATCACAACTTGTACATCAGGGTTTTCTGAAATCTCAGCTACAAATTGATCCATTTCATTAAAAAAACGGGTATTTAAAGCATTTAGCGCTTCAGGACGACTAATAGTAACGATGGCAATTCCATCCTTAATTTCTATTTTTAAATTTTGATATTTCATAATGAAATCGTGTAAAGATTTTGTCTTCCAAATATAAGAAAAAATGATGAAATTTTTTGTTAAATGCTGATTATTTGACACTTCTATTTGTTAAATGCTTAACTACTAAATTATAAGCTATACAAGCTTTCCAATGCTTTTACAAGTCTTTTTTGAATATCTTTATAGAATCAATTATTTTTATACCGTGGAAAAAACAACACTGTATATTAAGAACATGGTTTGCAATCGCTGCATTAAGGCGGTTCAGGATTTACTTATCAGTCATTCTTATGAGATAATAAGTATTGAATTAGGAAAGGTTATTATTGAAAATGATTTAGATAAAGAAGCGTTTGATATACTCTCAAATGAACTCCATAAGAATGGTTTTGAGCTTATCAATGATAAGCAAAGCAGAATCATTGATCTTATTAAAACCTTGATTATAAAATTTATTCATTACAAAAATGATTTTCCAAAACATATTAATTTATCCGATTATATTTCGTCTGAAATTGGAAATGATTATTCTTATTTAAGCAAGCTTTTTTCAAGCACAGAAGGCGTAACTATTGAAAAATACGTTATCCTGCAAAAAATTGAACGGGTAAAAGAATTGATAAAATATGACGAGCTCAACCTGAACGAAATTGCCGATGAATTGGGCTATAGCAGCACACAACACCTTTCTGGTCAATTCAAAAAAGTCACAGGATTAACACCTACTGAGTTTAAACACCATTCAAATAATTCCCGTAAACCACTGGATAAAGTCTCTGAATGAGTCTTATTAATACTAAATGATATAAATTATTTCAAAAATTATATACAGTAGATTCTGAAATCTTATCATACTTTTGTATCCTAGGAAATAAAATTATGCTCAGAAAATTGGTAAACATATTTATTTTAGTCTTGTTTGTGGTAAGCACAACGGGATTTTCCATTTCTAAGCATTACTGTAAGGGAGAATTGATTTCGGTTGCTTTAAACACAAATCCAACACCCTGCTGTGATATAAATAGCTGTGGTTGTTGTCATGAAGAAAGTCAATTTTTTCAGGTGGAGGAGGACTTTACAGTCTCACAATACTCCAACATCCAACAATCGTTTAGCCTCGAACTAATATCTAATAGTCTGGATAATGATCGAATTATTGAATCGACAAATGAATTAGATTTTACAGTTTCAACCAATGGTCCGCCTTTTAAAGATCGGCAGTTTTTATACTATATCCACCAATTAAAATTGGCTCCTCCTATTTGTTAAATAATCGAAGGATTTATCCTTAAATAGAGTCTTTTCTATTAACATTTTATTTAACAAAAAAATCATGAAAAATATATTAAAAATCGTTTTTGCTATAGGCTTTATCGCCATGTATAGCACTTCATTAGGTCAAAATACAACATATGTTGAAGGTGTTATTTATGAGCTTAATCAAGCCGATGAAGAAATGGGTATTCCGGGTGTAAATGTATACTGGGCTGGAACACAGCAAGGGATATCAACCAATGTGGATGGTTCTTTTAAACTTAATTTTCC
>JAOZQX010000208.1:3402-3688 GCA_029931995.1 Bacteroidales bacterium | reverse complement strand
CTGAATGTTAAGAGTTTTCGAGATTTTCGATTTGTTTAAAACGCTGTAGAAAGGTCGATTTGCTGGTGTAGGATAATCTTTACTTTCGATGGGTGTTATTTTACAGCTGATGTTTTTGAGTTCAATAATTTCCTTTGCAAAATCGTACCAACTGCAAACACCTTCGTTTGAGAAGTTGAAAATTTCTACACCATCAAGTTTATAATTTAAAGTCAGGTTTAATATGGCTGAGGCTAAATCGGCTGCATAAGTGGGAGTTCCAATTTGATCGTTTACCACTTTCAGT